>JAUXBS010000077.1 GCA_030619245.1 Clostridia bacterium
ATGTTGAGTCGGGGTACTTATTATATTGGAGGGGAAAGATTCCACGAAAAAATAAAGAGTTTCAAATTTAATAATAAAAGAGAGAATATTATTGGACTACAGATCGCGGATTTGAGCGCATATCCACTTGCAAGGCATTATTTATCTCCGGAAGTGCCAAATAAATCTTTTGAAGTGATAAAAGAAAAAATATATTGTAATAAAGATGGTAAAAGAGAAGGATGGGGATTTAAAGTGTTTCCTTAAAAATAAAAAACTTCTCGCAAGAGAAGTCTTTTATCGACCGGGGAAACCCCGATCCTTTAATTAATTTTATTATATCATACAAATGATGGTTTGTCAAGAATTATTTAATTTTTTCTTTTTGCGTAAGACGATTCTTTTTAGTCAGGGTATTCTGCCTCTATTTTTTATATTCATGTAATAAAGTATTTCAGTATTCCATTTCCTTTTTAACTATCTTAAATCAATATCTCTAATAATATATTCTGAAGACTCTATGTCTTCATCTTTTAAAATTTTAGATAATGGGCAAAAAGCACATGCAATTGTACCTGTTAATATCTTATCGCAAACTGAAGGTTGCAGCTACCAATGAGCATTATATTTGGTAGTTGAAGGCGAAACTTGTACTGAGCAAGGCCGAAGGATAGGGTGAGGGGGATGAAAATCAATTTGAAAGGTAATGATAATATACTCTATTCTATTGACCGCAGGTAAGCTATTACGCTGTCCGTGGCAGCATCGGGGGTTGAAGCGCCCGAAGTAACTCCCACGCTCTTTGCGTTCCTGAACCAGGACGGGTTGATTTCACTTCTTGACTGTATCCAGTAACTTCTTCTGTTAAGTGAGCGGGATATCTCGTAGAGCCTCTTGGTATTGGCGCTTGTCTTTGAGCCAATGATTATCATGACATCGTTTTTAAGGGGGAGTTCGGTGATTTCCTTCTGTTTAAATGTGGTTGGTTTGCATATTGTGTTAAAGAACTTCAGGTTCTTTATTTTTTTTCTTAATAGCCCTACTATTTTATTTACATTCTCTATGTTCTGAGTGGACTGGACTACAACACAAAACCTGTTGGATTTATTGAGTTTACTGAACGGTATTTTGCCGGGGTTGTCTATTATTAGCGCCTTGTTCCTGAGGTGCCCCACAATCCCCTTAACTTCATCATGGTCCCTGTCGCCAATAACAATAATTTTATAACCGTTATCCTCCATTTCTTCGGCTATCTTGTGAATCTCCTTTACCATCGTGCAGGTCGTATCAATGATGTTATAGCCGAGTGAAAGCGCCTTTTCAAAGGTTTTCTTGGGGGCGCCGTGAGCGCGTATTATAATGGTCCGGCCTTTGCCTCTGGTGAGCTTTCCTGTTTTTTTTATTCCTGCGGATATTATTTCTTTAACCACGTCTTCGTTGTGTACTATGTCCCCGAGAATGTATACATTGTCTTGTGTTTTTGCGGTTTTATAGGCAAGATTAATGGCCCTCTTGACACCGAAACAGAACCCTGCGGATTTAGCGAGGTTAATCTTCATGTTAACGTTTCTTTTTTTATTGTAAGCCACCGTATATTATTGTGGGCGTGGCTGATAAATAAATATTAGGTTCAAAAGTGCACTCAATTAAATTATCAGCAAAGATGTTTACTTTAACAGGAACAATGTTCTTGCCATTTTGCACTACCTTAATGTTCATTTTATTCGAACCGGTGGTTAAGTTTATGTAAAGTTTGTCAACTTCTACCGGGCTGTCCATTGTAATTGATAATTTTTGCTCGTAATTTTCCTGGTACTGCCTGTATTCAAACATTCCCGCTATGTACCCGAGAAATATAGGGGCTATCAGAGTATCGTTTGACATGTAGGTTGTATTTTTAGGCAAGCGTGGCGCCAGCCAGAACTTTTTAGCATTTTTGTCAAGGCAAAGTCCGGTCATGTTGTAATAAAGATTCCAGCATCCCGGAGAATTCATGTATGCGTAATTGCCCCAACCCTGTCCTTTACCATTATCGCCGAACGATTTGCAGGGCCAGTCCCATACCCTTGGGTGGTCTACAAATAAACCCTGCCAGGTCCTGTATGCAACTTCCAGCGCCATGTCGGTTTTATCATTGGAAGCAGCGTAAGCGCTGAACTGGGCTACGTTGTAACCGGGCCATTGTTCGTCGTTTGAAGAAGTACACGAGCATTTTGCAGTAGGCCAGAAATGGCCGGTTAAAGGCACTCTGCCATTATATATACCCCTTTTAGCCAGGTTTGTTTTATAAATTCTGTCTATTGCCTGGTTGATTCTTGACTGGTCATGCAGTTTCCCAAGATAGAGCATATCAGCCATTATTGTGCCGCTTAACATGCCGGTGATACAAGTCAGGTTGTTTCCTGTATCGCTAATCCAGTTTATGTAATACCCGTTGGTTGGTTCCCATAGCCCTCCATCAGCAACTGTCTTCTCGAAAGTTGCCGAACCCTGGTTATACCAGTTGTTTAAAGTATCATGCCAGGTTGGTTCATTAAACAGTTTAGCCATGTACATACCGGCTTTATAACTTGCAAGTTGTATTCCAGCGGAATACGCGCTTGAACCCCAGAGGCCTCCAACATCATATGTATTGGTTGCTCCGTGGTCGTCAACCAGGTAATCGCCTTTTCTTGTGTCGTTGTCATTGTTTCTCATGAACTTAATTGTATCTTTTATTCCGGGATAGTTAGTCTTTAGTCTGGCGAGGTCGCCTGTCCACATATAATTCCTTAATGAATGCAGTACTAAAGCTCCGCCGCTATCTCCCCCTATTGGATAACCGCATCCGCAGCCGGTGCCCGGGTTGGGCATGTTTATACAGTTTATCCCAAAATCGTGAGGAACTGCGCCGTACACGTTTGGTGTGACAAGAGTATTGGAAATCAGGCTATCCGCGCATAATTTCATCTCGCCGTAGTCAGCCTCCGGTGAAAAGAATATGGTTCCTATGCCACAATGATACCTCTGGTCTATCGTTCCGCACATGGGCCCGTCTACAGCCTCTTCCATCACGGTGAACCTGTTGTCTTCCGCCCATATGGCATTATGTGACAGAATGTAGAGGGAATTTATCAGCATATCCTGATACCACTCAGGGTAGTTGGAATCGAAGATTCTCTGGTGCCAGGCTTCAACCTTAGCAAGAAGTGTTGAAAAATTTGAATAACCATAATCGGCAATAAGCTGTGCTGTAGTGAAATTATAAGGCGCCGCAGTGTGCCTGAAGCCCACAGCCCGCCCCCTTAAAACCGTGGCAGTTGACAAATTGGATACGAATTTGTTATGTAAAAAACCCTCAGCCTGGCCATCTAAAATCATGACAGCTTTGTGCCAGGCCAGGACAAAACAAATTTTCCTGGACTCGCCGGGCTTAAGTGTAATTTTTGAGGCAAGCATACAGGAGTTTCCTTTGAAAATATTCTCTAATACCCCGTCAGAAGTAAAATCTGATTTTTTTGCTCCATAACTGGTTATTGCAGGTCCGTCATTTATAACCATAGTCGTATGACTGCCGCCTTTAAAGTTGAAATTTAATCCTTTTTTGTTGTTGGAGCCATCAGGAATTTCAGCCTGAGTGCTTTTCCCTGCGGTAGTCCATTGGGTATTCCAATTAAAGGCAAGAGCGGCATCCACGTTTATCGTTTGAGTATTGGTGATTGTGAATTCAAACATTGCAAGAGGCAGAGAGCAGTTTTTATCGTCGCCCGGTATCATGGGGGAGAATGCTTTGAGAATAAGAGTAACCGGCATGGCTGGTTTCGTGTAGGTCAGGGTTGCTTTTGGATAGAAACCTACATAGTCAATGTTTACAGCGGGTTCTGCCAGGACAGATTTGTAAATTGAGTCGTTTTTACTGGTAAATAATATAAATGGACATACAGTTGCTTTCGTAGGCCAGTTTCCGGAATTCCTTTCACTGCAGGCAATCCCGGTAAATTTTCCGGCGCCGTTAATCTCTATCTGTCCTACGCCCATACCGCCAAGAGGAATCCAGCCAAGGTTCAAGGGGGGATTGGCTGGAACAGTATAAGAAAATGCCATTCTGTCACCGTTCGACAACAATAATAACATCACGAGTAAAATTATCTTCGTATTATCTTTCAGCATTTTGTCTTTTCTCGTTTCTTTCCCTGTCTTTGAAGTTTGTAGATTAATTGACATGTTCGTTTATCCTTTCAAAAGAATAATTTTAATCCAACATCACTACCTTTAATTATATAATACCTAAACTAATCCAATTTAGCCATAAAAAAATACTAAAATTACTTTGCAAGATACCTGTCTCCCTGTAATTCTCCCACAAATATCTAATAATATTCAGGAGTTTACTTGCCGTAACAAAAATCGGTTCATCACAGCTGACTTGTTATTTATTTTCTTGCATTAATACTTACTTGTTTATATAATTATTCAGATTGACTCATTTACCGGGAAGGAAAAGCCAATTGTTGCCTGGGCAACCGATAATCCGGTTTTTACAGGAAGGACGGTATTTGCAGAACATAGAAATAAACGAACAGTTTAAAAAAGCTCTTGACCTGTTGGAGAAAACAAATAAGAATGTTTTTATAACAGGCAGGGCCGGAACGGGAAAATCAACCCTTCTGGATTATTTCAGGAACAAAACCGGAAAGAAGGTTGTCGTTCTTGCTCCCACCGGGGTTGCCGCGGTCAACGTAAAGGGGCAGACCATACACTCATTCTTCGGTTTCAAGCCAGATATCACGCTTAGCAAGGTCAAAAAAACTTCCAGCGCCAAAAAAAGAAAGCTTTACATGAGTATTGATACCATTATCATAGATGAGATTTCTATGGTCAGGGCGGATTTGCTGGACTGTGTGGATAAATATTTGAGATTGAACTGCGGTAAGAATAAACTGCCTTTCGGCGGCAGGCAAATGGTATTCATAGGCGATTTATACCAGTTACCTCCCGTAATCAAGAGTAAGGAACGTGAATATTTCAAGAGCAGGTATGCCACGGGCTATTTCTTCTCGTCAGACGCGTTCAGGGACATTAAGATGGATTTAATTGAACTGCTGAAAATATACCGCCAGAAAGACGAAACTTTCATAGAAATACTGAACGCTATACGCAACAACACCGTAACCCCGGAATTACTGGATATACTGAACGAGAGATATGACAGCGGGTTCAGGCCCGGGAAGGACGATTTTTACGTCTACCTGACGCCTTATAACAGGAATGCCCGCGATATTAATGAAGTTCATCTTAAGGAAATAAGGGGAAGGCCGGTAAGCTTTGAAGGGGATGTGCAGGGTGACTTCAGTGAAAAAGAAATGCCTACTGAAAAGACACTGCTGCTGAAGACCGGCGCCCAGGTAATGCTGCTGAACAACGACCCTTCGGGCAGGTGGGTTAACGGCACTATCGGTAAGATAACCGGCATGGAATATAATGAAAAAGATGATATATACACCATTCTCACAGAACTCAACGGTGGAGACATCGTTGGAGTGATACCCTATAAATGGGAGATATTCGAATACAGGTATGATAGGAATTCCCGGAGCCTTGAATTTGAAACAATAGGTTCGTTCACTCAATATCCCCTGCGGCTTGCCTGGGCGATAACTATACACAAGAGCCAGGGCAAGACCTTTAACAAAGTCATAATAGACCTGGGCCGGGGAACGTTTTCGCCCGGCCAGATGTACGTGGGGCTCAGCCGTTGCGCTTCACTTGAAGGGCTTGTCCTCAAACAGAGAATCCAGAAGAAACACATATTCTATGACTGGAAGGTTGCGAATTTCATGACCGGGTACCAGTACCGTATATCGGAAGAAAAAATACCTGTTGAGGATAAAGTCGGGGCAATAGAAAGGTCAATCAAGAACGGGTCCATGCTGGAAATAGTGTATCTCAAGTCAAGCGACGTGAAATCCTTCAGGATAATAGAGCCTCAATCGGTAGGGATGATGGAATACAAGGACCGGCCTTTCCTGGGGGTTGAGGCATTCTGCCTGAAGAGGAAGAAAATGAGGAACTTCAGGGTTGACAGGATTTTAGAGATGAAAGAAGTAAAAAAACTTAAACGCTTACATTAAAACAGCCTTTTTACAAATACAGTTATGATGATAAATGCAGGAATATATTTCTTAGTATTCTAAAATTGCCGGGAAGAAAATGAGATGCTGAATAAAAAGATCATATTAATAATAGTCCTGGTTACCGCCATAATATC
>JAUXBS010000063.1 GCA_030619245.1 Clostridia bacterium
AGGCGATGCAGGATGAGATTAAAGCCATAAATGACCGGCTCAGCGAGCTGAAATCTGAGGCTAAGGAAGAAAAAGGGAAATAAGGGCACTTAGTTAAGGGATAGATACTCATACTAAATGAGTATCTATCCCTGTTGCTCATGGTTAAACAGGAGGTAGACGCTTTATGAAGATAGCAATATCAACTGAAGGGGAGCTTGTATCCGCTCATTTTGGGAGGTGCCCTTCTTTTACAACTTTGGAAATTGAAGGAAATAAATTGGTAAAAAAAGAGGTTATTGATAACCCCGGGCATCATCCCGGTTTTTTACCTGAATTTTTAAAAGAAAGAGGAATCAAGTGTATAATCGCCGGGGGGATGGGCCAGCGGGCCCAGGGGCTTTTTACTGAAGCGGGAATAGAAACAATAGTGGGTATAGAAGGTGAAATTGACGGGGTAATAAAGAAAGTGTTGGACGGGACGCTTGAGGGCGGAGAAAGCCTGTGCAACCCGGGTGTCGGCAGGGGATACGGAGTGGAAAGAACGGATGCGACTATTAAAGGAAAAGAATATAAAGGAGGAAGGGAGCACGGGAAGG
Source organism: Clostridia bacterium (assembly GCA_030619245.1). Classification (GTDB taxonomy): domain Bacteria; phylum UBA6262; class WVXT01; order WVXT01; family JAUXBS01; genus JAUXBS01. The sequence goes on from JAUXBS010000063.1 coordinate 579, forward strand.
AAGACGCAAAAGAACAAAATAATCATGATTGTGTAAAAAATAACAAACAGGAGGATGTATGAAAATATGTATAACTTCGCAGGGGAATAATCTGGATGCGCAGATCGATCCCAGGTTTGGGAGATGCCAGTGTTTTATTATCGCTGACCCGGAAACAATGGAATTTGAAGTGATTGAAAACGCAGGTATTGGCGCCGCGAGCGGAGCGGGTATTCAATCGGCGCAGCTTATCGTCGGCAAGGGCGCGGGAACGGTTTTAACCGGGAATGTAGGCCCAAACGCATTCCAGGCCCTGCAGGCGGCAGGAATTAAGATTATTACGGGGATAACAGGTTCGGTTAAAGACGCTATTGAAAGATATAAAAAGGGAGAAATAGCGCCGGTAGACGGCCCTACGGTGCCGGGGCATTTTGGTACAAAGGGAGGGGCGGGAGCAGGGAAAGGCAAGGGGTAATCAGTGGATGGAAAAATGATAAATATCGCAATATCAAGCGGCAAGGGGGGTACGGGCAAGACTTTTATTTCCACGAATATCGCGCGGGCGCTGGAAAAATCGGGTGAAGAAGTTCATTATCTTGATTGTGACGTGGAAGAACCGAACGGACACCTTTTTCTGAAGCCGCGGATTGACAGGGAAGAGGAAATAACCATTATTTCCCCTGTGGAAGCGGACAAAAACAAATGTACCGGCTGCGGCAAGTGCGCTGAAGTTTGTAATTACAACGCAATTGCCGTTATAAATGAGAAAGTATTGTTTTTCAAGAATTTATGCCATGTATGCGGCGCTTGTACGATAGTTTGTCCCGAGAATGCTATTATTGAGAAGGAAAGGAAAATCGGTTGTTTGAAGCATGGGAAAGCCGGAAAGATTGATTTCCATTATGGGTTATTGGAGACCGCGGAAGGAGGCATGTCTCCGAGATTGATAAGGAAAGTGAAAAAATGCGCAGGGGCAGGCATTAATATTCTTGATTCTTCGCCGGGCACGGCGTGCCCGGTAGTGGAAACCGTAAAAGATGCGGATATTTGCGTGCTTGTAACCGACCCTACGCCTTTCGGGATAAATGACCTGAAGCTTGCCGTAAATATGTGCAGGTTATTAGATAAAGAACCGGTTGTCCTGGTAAACCGCGCGGAATACATGAATGAAGACTTGAAATTGTATTGCGGGGATGAAGAACTTGAGATTATATGCGAGGTGCCGGACGACAGGAAAATAGCGGAGTGTTATTCTGACGGAGGCCTGGTTTTTGATAAAATGCCTCAATACCGGGATTTATTTATCGGGGCAGCGAAGAAAATCGTCAGGCTGGCAAAAGAAAAACGGCCCGTAAAAAACAGGCCGGTTAAGACCGAGGTAAAAAGCAATGACAGGAAGGTTGAAAAAGGCGCGCTGAAAGCGGTTTCTACCTCTCAAAAGACAAAAGAACTTGTTATTATCAGCGGGAAGGGCGGAACAGGGAAAACTTCTATGGTGTCCTGTTTCTGCGCGCTGGAAAAAGACATTGTGATTTCTGATTGCGATGTTGATGCCGCTGATTTACACCTGATATTGAATCCCGAAATAAAGGAAAGAGGTTATTTTAGCGGGGGCAGCACGGCGGAAATTGATGAGGATAAATGCACCGGCTGCGGGGAGTGTTTTGACAAATGCAGGTTTGACGCTATCAGGGAAAGCAGGAAAAACAATAAAAAGGTGTTCATTATTGATGATGTTTCATGTGAAGGCTGCGGGGTGTGCTGCCTGGTGTGTAAACATGATGCGGTAAAATGCGGGGAAGCAATAAACGGAGAATGGTATATTTCAGATACAAGGTTTGGGCCCATGAGCCACGCCAAACTAGGCGTTGCGGAAGAAAACTCGGGAAGGCTTGTTACACTTGTAAGAAATAAAAAGGAAGAAATGGCGGCAAAACTGAATATCAGGAAAGCAATAATAGACGGTTCCCCGGGAACCGGCTGTCCCGTGATTGCATCGCTAACTGGCGCTGATTACGCGCTGGTGGTAACTGAACCCACGGTATCGGGCATTCATGATTTGAAGCGTATACTGGATGTTGTTAATTTTTTCAAATTAAGGAGCGGCATCGTGGTTAATAAATATGATTTGAATAAAGGAAAAACGGATGAAATTAAAAACCTGTCTGTTGAATATAATGCGGAATTTCTTGGTATGATACCTTATGACAAAGCAATTACGGAAGCGCAGGTGAAAGGCTTAGCCCTGGTGGAATACACGAAAAATGATACGACGAAAAAAATAGAGGAAATCTGGAAAAAGATAAGAAGCAGAAGTTATGAGTGATTTAAGGAAACAAATTCACATTGCCGGAATAATGGTGTTTTATTTGCATGGAGGATTTTTCTTAAAGAAACAGTATAATATAGATATGTGGAGTTGGATTTAGTGGAAAATAATTCCCAATCATTTAAAGGCCATACTATTATCTCCTGCGGTGTTTTAAGTCCTGAGTTAAATCACTTGAAAACCGCAGGTTTTTTAGATGCTGATAAAATATTATATACAAGGCCCGGATTGCATGAGGTTTCCGATGAGCTTGAAAGGCAGCTTAAGAGGCAGTTGGACAATGCCAAAAAATATTCAGCTAAAATCATTGTTGTTTACGGCAATATGTGTTATATTAATTCCCGGGATCCGTTTAGGGATATTGATAAGTTAATCAAGGAACATACGGCAGGCGCTGTAAGGATAGAAGCAAAAAACTGCATTGATGCGCTTGTTGATAATAAGGAAAGAGAGAGGCTAAGCAAGGGGGGTAAAATATATTGGTTGACTCCGGGCTGGTTAAAGTACTGGAAACAAATATTTAAAGAATGGGATGAAGGAAAGGCAAATGAAACTTTTCCGCAAAATGACAAAGCCATTTTTCTGGATGGATTAAATATTTTCGATGAATATTCCCGGGAATACCCGGAAAAAATTCTTGAATTGTCTGATTGGATGTCAATACCTATAGAGCCTGTAAAGATTTCATTGGAACGGTTGAAAAAACTGCTTACGGATTGTTTGAAAAACGAAGAATTAAGAAACTAAAGTTATGAATATCATTATAAAAGGTTTTATTGAAACTTCCATGCTTGACTGGGAGGGTATGATAGTTTCCACCCTTTACGCGCCGCGCTGTAATTTCAGGTGCCCGTACTGTCAGAATTCCGGGCTGGTGTTAAATCCGGAGCAGTTGGAGGAGATATCCCTGGATTCAATAAAAAAATATTTAATAAAGCAAAAAGGCTGGGTTGACGGAATCTGTTTAACTGGGGGAGAACCTTGTTTATACAGTGATTTGGAAGATTTCATCAGGGAAATAAGGGAACTGGGAATGAAGGTAAAACTTGATACGAACGGCACCTTCCCGGGTTATTTGAAAAAGTTATTGGACCTGCGGATTGTAGATTACGTTGCAATGGATATCAAGGCGCCCCTGGACCTGGAAGCATACGGCGAATCGGCGGGAATAAAAAACGAAGGTTTATTAAACAAGGTCAAGGAGAGTATAAAAGTAATTATGTCATCTACGGTTGATTATGAATTCAGGACAACAGTTGTCCCGAAATTACACAAAACAGAAGATATTAAAAATATCGCGCGGTACATTAAAGGGGCAAAAAAATACGCCTTGCAGAATTTTAAGCCGCAGGAAACCCTGGACCCTTCATACCTGGATGAAAAACCGTATAATCCTGAGCAATTAAAGGAAATCTGCGATTCCGCTTCTAAATATGTTGAGAAATGTATTGCAAGAGGAGTTTGAAAAAAGGAGGATAAGAATGGCGCTTGATTTAACAGAATCAAATTTTGAAGCCGAAGTTTTAAAATCTGACATACCGGTGTTAGTGGATTTTTGGGCGCCGTGGTGCGGGCCATGTAATATGGTAGGCCCGATAGTGGAAGAGATTGCCGAAGAGTATCAGGGTAAACTTAAGACCGCCAAGTTGAATGTGGATGAGGGGCGCGGGATTGCTTTGCAATATGGTATTATGAGCATACCGACTTTAATGATATTCAAAGACGGAAAAAAAGTGGAAGAAATGGTGGGAGCAGTGCCAAAGGAGCATATAGTAGAAATAATAAAGCCGCATATTTAACAAGGAGGTGTTAACGTGCCTGTTTATACGTATGAATGCAAGGATTGCGGGCAGAAGTTTGAACTGCTTGTGGGCGTAGGCGCCGGCAATGAAGAGATAAAATGTAAAAAATGCAACAGTAAGAACGTTCAAAAAATTCCAACCGTTTTCAACGCCGGTTCCGGCAGAAGTTCTTCGTCGTCAGGTTGTCCGACAGGAAACTGTAATTTAAGTTAGTAATGGCTATTATGAAAATAAGCGTTATTGGGTTGGGAACCTGAATGGTTTATAACACACTCAGGTAAATAAAGAGCCGGATGTTTTAAGGGAAATGGATAATTAATGGGTAAAATATCGGATGTATTTTCCGGGCACGCAAAAGAATATGATTTCTGGTATGAGAAGAATAAATTTGTTTATATTTCTGAATTGGAAGTACTGAAAAGAGTTGTAAGCAAAGGCGGCAGGGGCCTTGAAATAGGAGTGGGAACAGGGAGGTTTGCGGGACCCCTGGGTATTTCAACGGGGATTGACCCATCAAAGGATATGCTTCAAATCGCGAAGAAACGCGGAATAGAAACTGTTGCCGGAAAAGGAGAGGAACTGCCTTTTAATGAAGGGGAATTTGATTTAGTCTTAATGGCAATTACTCTGAGTTTTGTTGATAATCCGGATAAGGTAATGGCAGAATCAAGAAGGGTGCTTAAGAGCAACGGGAAATTAATTGTTGGAATGATAGACCGGGATAGCCACCTGGGCAAATTGTATGAAGAGAAAAAAAGGCAGAAACACAGGTTTTATAAAGAAGCGAATATCTATTCTGCAAGTGAAGTTATAAGATTAATAATAAAACACGGTTTCATTGAAATTGATACTTATCAAACAATTTTCAATTCGCTGGAAAATACAAAGGAAATTGAGTATCCGGAAAAAGGATTTGGGAAAGGCGGGTTTGTAGTGATAAGCGGAAAAAAGACTTGAAATATATATATGAACCGAAAAACAATAAAATAAAAATGGCAGACATGCCGGTTCATGAATATAGATGCGTGAGTTACGGAAAGGTGTGGAAGAGATGAATGATAATAAAAAAGAAAATGAATTAAAGCGGTTAGAAACGTTATTGGCCGTAAATATGGCTCAGATTAAAGTTAAAATACTAGTACTAAGTAACAAAGGGGGTGTTGGTAAAAGTTCAATAGCTGTGAACCTGGCTGTTTGCTTAAGTAAAAAAGGCGCTAAGGTAGGTTTGCTGGACGCTGATATTCATGGCCCTTCCATAGTAAAAATGCTCGGGGTTGAAGGTAAGAAATTAAAATACGGTTCATCCGGTATCATACCCTTCCCGGTTAATCCTAATTTGGGTATTGTTTCCATGGCTTTTATGTCAGAGACCCCTGATACTCCGGTAATCTGGAGAGGCCCTTTGAAAATGGTGGCGCTCAGGCAATTTTTAGCTGAGGTGGAATGGGGAAAACTGGATTACCTGATTATTGATTCCCCGCCCGGGACAGGGGATGAGCCGTTGTCTGTGTGCCAGTTGATTAAGGATTTGACAGGAGCGATTATTGTTACCACTCCCCAGGAGATAGCTTTACTGGACTCAAGAAAATGCGTGGGCTTTCTACGCCAGCTTTCCATTCCTATCCTGGGTATACTGGAAAACATGAGTGGTTTTTCCTGTCCGCATTGTAGCAAGAATATAGATTTGTTTAAGTCCGGGGGAGGAGAAAAGGCGGCTAAAGAACTGAAAATTCCTTTTTTAGGGCGTATCCCGCTGGATCCGCGTATAGTAGAAACTGCTGATAATGGGAAATCATTTATCGGGGTTTATCCTGATTCTGAAGCAGCAGGAGTTATAGAGAAAATCTGCAGTTTAATAGATGAAACCCACATGCCTCATTAATGCCCGGTGAAAAATCAGAAATTAATCTTAGAAAAAACTGTTTTTTAAATGATATGCTGGGAATATTTTTATTGCAAAAAAGAATATTTTTTGTTATTATAGGCTTAAAAGAGGAATTTAATACATGTTTCTTGCAAGGTTTTTTATACATCTGATAGATATTTATATTTTTGTTATTATAATAAGCGCGGTTATGTCCTGGTTTTCAGGAGACCCGTATAATCCTGTGGTTTTATGGATATCAAAGGTTACAGACCCTTTTTTAAACGGTATTCGCAGGTTAAT
>JAUXBS010000237.1 GCA_030619245.1 Clostridia bacterium
AAGGGAGTTGTTCTCAAATATCATTGTTGTTACAAATGATAATGCAGGCTATGGGGACTATGATGTGCGGCTCGTTGAAGATATCATAAAAGACAGGGGCCCCCTGGCGGGGATTTATTCGGGGTTGGAAGTTTCGGGCGGGCCTCATTGTTTCGTTGTAGGGTGTGATATGCCCTTAATTAACATTGATTTAATCAGATATATGACAGAGGATACCGTTGACGTTGATGTGGTTGTCCCGGTAATAAAAGATATGGTGGAACCGCTGCATGGCGTTTATTCAAAAAAGTGCCTGCCTTTCATAAAGGAGGAACTTGATAAGGGCAATGCAAGTATCAAATCGTTTTTCAATAGCGTTAAGGTCAGGTATATTTCCGGAGCTGAAGTTGCCGGGTTTGATAAGGGCTTTTCTTCTTTTTTTAGCGTGAATACAGCCGGGGACCTTGAAAAAGCAAGGTTAATGTGGATGAACCATGAATGAATTCAAATATTGTCCGTTATGCAGGACAGGCCTGAAAACAAGGATGATTGAAGGCAGGAAAAGGCTTTCCTGCGGCAGGTGCGGCTGGGTCCGGTATCTTAATCCGCTTCCCGTTGCGCAGTGCGTGGCAAGGAACCGGGAGGGGAGATTGGTTATAGTAAAAAGAGACGTTTGCCCGGGAAAGGGAAAGTGGGCCCTGCCCGGAGGGTTCATTGAAGGGGGAGAGGAGCCGGCAAAGGCATGCCTCCGGGAACTGTATGAGGAAACAGGGCTGGAAGGAAGGGTTCTGGGCTTACTCGGAGTTTACACCCAGAGGGATGAGCTTTACGGCCCCGTGGTTATAATGAGTTACGAAATACTTATTAAAAATGAAAACTTCAGCGCGCGCAGTGAGGTTAAGGCTGTGAAGCTTGTGGACAGGAAGAGCATGCCGGCGATTTACTTTTCAAGCCACAGAAAGATATTAATAGATTATTTTAAAAAATAATATTTATTGACAGGGTAAAGTTAAGGTTGTATATTGATAAATGTCACAGGGGATAAGTATGAGTAAGTTATCCATTAAAACATATGGCAACAGGGTACTGGAGTCAAAATCCAGGAAAGTGCATACAGTTGATAAGGAAGTAAAGATCTTCGTAAAGGACATGGCTGAAATCATGTATGAGGGCAGGGGAGTGGGGCTTGCCGCACCTCAGGTTGGGGTGCTGAAAAGAATCATTGTTTTTGACCCGGGAAACGGGCTGATGTGCCTTATTAACCCTGAAATCACGTGGACGCGGGGCAGGGAAGTTATGCCGGAGGGTTGTTTAAGTTTTCCCGGGGTTGAACTTGAGGTTAAGAGGCACAGGGAAATTGCTGTCCGGGCGCTGGATCTGGATGGAAAGAGTGTTGAGTTTAAGGCCAGGGACATTACTGCCCGCATAATACAGCATGAGGTGGACCACCTTGACGGTGTATTGATAGTTGACCGTGTTTCCAGGAAGAAGTTAAAGCCGATAAAAGAGAAACTGGAGGAACTGAAAAAGTTGTCCGATAAATCATGATAAGAGAAAATGTAAGAAAAATACTGGACAGCATACCGGAAGGTGTCCGCCTGGTTGCCGCGGCAAAAACAAGGACTGCGCGGGAAGTACTGGAGGCTGTGGATGCGGGTATAAGGATAATCGGCGAGAATTACATTCAGGAAGCTGTGGATGTGTATAATGAAGTGGGAAAGAAGGCGGAATGGCATTTTATCGGCCACCTTCAGAAAAACAAGGTTAAAAAGGCAGTTAAGATATTTGACATTATTGAGACGGTTGATTCATACGGGCTTGCAATGGAGATTGATAAACGGTGCGGCCAGGCAGGCAGGGTTATGCCTGTGCTGATTGAGGTGAACAGCGGCAAAGAGGAGCAAAAGTACGGAGTAAGGCCGGAGGAGGTAATTTCATTAGCGCGGGATATATCAAAGCTTTCTAATGTAAGGGTGACGGGGTTGATGACCATGGGGCCTCTTTTTGGCGACCCGGAGGATTCCAGGCCGTACTTTGTTGTAACGAGAAAGGTGTTTGAAGAATTGAAATCAGAAGCTTTGCCTGATGTTGAAATGAAGTACCTGTCAATGGGTATGTCGAATTCCTATAAAGTTGCAATCGAGGAAGGCTCCAACCTGGTCAGGATAGGCACCCTGATATTTGGAGAGAGGGGCTGAAGGCAGGCAATAAGTACGGTTACTGTATTATAGGGAGGTGGCATGAAAATAGCAAGGTGGATACTTATAATTTTTGGCAGTATAGTGGTTGCGGCAACATACCTGTTGGACCTGTTGAAGGGAGGCAGGGAAATATTATTGGGGCCAAGGTCTTACACGGTGATTACTTTTGGGATATTACTGGTTATCATAGGTATAGTATTTTTTAGCAAAGAAAAAAACAGGAAGAAGGAGGAATAAGGATGGAAATTGAAGCCACGGATGCGAATTTTGAACAGGAGGTATTAAAGTCTGATTTACCGGTGCTGGTTGATTTTG
>JAUXBS010000089.1 GCA_030619245.1 Clostridia bacterium
AAGAGGCAGTAGAAAAGCAGTAGTGAGTAGTGTGTAGTGAGTTAACAGCGCAACCAGCAAGATATAACTAGGCTGTAAATTGTAATCGAAAAGTGATGCAGTTTTTGCAGAAATTGTAACCGAATAATACTACAGCAGAAGAATTCCCTATATAAATGTATCATAATTCGATGACAATCGTGTGTCAGAATTGGATGACATTTTACACACCACCTCTGTATCACTTTTCGCTTACAGTTTACAACACCACCCACTCCAAAATAATCGCCCATTCGGTTTCTTTCAGTCTTTCAGGACTTTCTATTTCATTTTCAATTATTTTGCTTGACAATACATCAATATTGATGTATAATGGTATAGAACAATGAAATATGAAATAGTATTCTATACTAATAAACGCGGGGATTCTCCGGTAGATGATTTTTTAGATACACTACCAGAGAAAGCAATATCAAGGAAGAAGGATTTTATAAATCGACACAAAAGGGGAGAAATAAAGTTATGAAAAAAATGAAAATAAGATATTTTCAAGACAGGCTAAAAGAAGAATTAAGAAACAAAAGTTTTGCCGTGGAGTTCAAGAAAGAATGCGATTTAGCAAAATTAGGAATTGCCCTGGCAGAACTCCGTGCAGCCAAAGGACTCAGTCAACAGCAACTGGCAAAAAAAATACATACAAGCCAGCAGGCTATTTCCAGATTGGAAAATGCCGAAAATGCCGGGTGTAATATTTCCACATTAATAAGAATTGCAGAAGCAACGGGGACACACTTAAAGTTATCTTTCACTAAGTAAAGCCGTATCATCCTACAATCACCCAGGGTGTCAGGCAAAATAAAGAGACCGTCGTACGTATTCCGTTAAATATTACAAGACCTCATAACCACTCGACCATATGACCACTTTTCAAATCTCTTGAAATCACAACATCATTTTGATACTATTATTCATATCTTAAGGCGTCGATTGGATTCAGCATCGCCGCCTTTTTTGCGGGCCACAATCCGAAGAAGAGGCCTATACCCACGGAGAAAAGAAACGCGAGGAGTATTGAGCCGGAAGAAATCTTTATTGTCCACCCGGCAAATCCCGCGAGGACCATTGAGATTGCGGTTCCGAGCAGTATCCCCAGCAGGCCGCCGGCAAGGCAGATTACAACAGCTTCAATTACGAATTGCAGTAGTATATCCCTGTTGTTTGCGCCCAGGGCTTTTCTAAGGCCGATTTCACGGGTCCTTTCCGTAACGGAAACGAGCATTATGTTCATGATGCCTATACCGCCGACCAGGAGGCTTATGAAAGCAATAGACCCCAACAGCCACGAAAACGTTTTGACCGTTGCGGAAATGGCTTCCTGGATTTCAGCCAGGTTTCTTACTTCTATTGAATCTTCCCTGTTTTCGGGGATATTATGTCTTTTAACGATGAGGGCGTGCATTTCAACCTGTACTGTTTCAATCATGTTTTCATCTGCCACTTCAACATCGATATAATCAACGTATTTTTTCCCCATAACGCGGTACATGGCTGTGTTCAACGGGATTACAATCTCATCATCCCTGTCCCTCCAGCCGGTCGCGCCTTTTTCGGGAAGCAGTCCTATTACCCTGAAGTTTATACGGTTTATTTTAATGAATTTACCTATGGGGTCCTCGTTTTCAAAGAGCTCGGATACGACGGTTTTTCCCAGTACGGCCACCTTTGAGCGGCTCAGCATTTCCGACCTGTTGAAAAACCTGCCTTCTACGGGTTCAGCGGCCCGGATAAGAGCATGGTCCGGGGTTACCCCGAGGATTCTTGTGTCCCAGTTCCTATTTCCGTTGACTGCCCGGCCCCTGCCTGAGACGTTGGGGCTTACCCTTTTAACATAAGGGATTTTCCTTATCGCTTCGGCATCGGCAATGGTGAATTTTGTAATGCTTCCGGATCCGGCTGAAACCTGGCGGAACTTACGCCAGTTGGGGCGTATAGTCAGCAGGTTTGAGCCCAGGGAGGAAAAACTCTTTTTAACATCCTCTTTTGCGCCCGTACCCAGCCCGAGCATTGCGATTACCGCCGCAACGCCTATGAGAATACCCAGGATGGAAAGGAAGGAACGGGTTTTGCTGGAAACGAGGGATTTTATTGCCTGGGAGAAATAGTTCCTGATACGGGAGAAATTAAACCCGTGAACCTTAAGTTCTTCGGGTATTCCTGTAACTGTTCCGGTTGTGGCGCCGGTACTGTTCCCTGTATGTTTGTCGGAAATAATCTTTCCGTCAAACAGCCTGATTATCCTTCCTGCCTTACCTGCGAGTATTTCCTCGTGGGTTACCATTATTATAGTTATGCCTGATTTATTCAAACCCTGGAGTATTCCGAGGATTTCCTGCGCGGAGGCTGAATCAAGGTTCCCTGTCGGTTCGTCGGCCAGGATTACTTTTGGATTCTTTACCAGCGCCCTGGCTATTGCAACTCTTTGCTTCTGGCCGCCTGAGAGTTCGCCGGGGTTATGATTGACCCTGTCGCCAAGCCCTACTTTTTTTAATAGTTCTTCGGGGAAGGACTGATTACTGCTTTCCGGGTCAGATGAATACACCAGCGGCAGGGCAACGTTTTCCCTGGCGTTTAGCCGTGGGAGGAGGTTAAACATCTGGAACACAAAGCCCAGGAACTCATTACGGTAAACGGCAAGTTTTTCACCGGACAGGGAGGAGACCTCTTTCCCGGCCAGTTTGTATGAACCGCTCCCGGGTGTATCGAGCAGGCCCAGGAGGTGAAGCAGCGTTGATTTACCGCTTCCCGAAGGGCCCATGATGGCGACAAATTCACCGGCAGTGATTTTTAGGGAAATGTCTTTGAGAGCGTGAACCTGAAATTCACCGATATGATAAGTTTTGCAGATATTGTCCAGTTCAATCATTTTACTTCTTTCTCATCCCGGGGATTCCGCCGTACTTTCTTTTAAAAGGCGTCCTTTCCTTTGGAGGGTTTATTACTACCGTGTCGGATTTCTCAAGCCCGGAAATAATCTCAACGTTTATGCCGTCATCAATCCCGGTGGTGATATTCCTCTTTTCAGGTTCTCCGCGCTTTGATTTTACAAACGCGTATTTCATGCCGTTATTTTCCTTTACCGCCAATAAAAGCAGGGTAAGGATATCTTTTTTCTCCGCTATGGTTATTTCAATGGAGGCGCTCATGCCGGAACGCAGGATTTTAAGAGCGCTTTCAGGCAGTATGTCTACCCGGTAAATGGTCACATTGTTGACTATCTGTGATTCGTAGGCAACATGCTCAATACTGCCCCGTATAGTTTTATCCGGGTAGGCGTCAAGGGTTATCCCGGCCTGCTGCTGTAATTTTAACTTGCCTATGTCCGTTTCATCAACATCCGCCTGGACGATAAGTTTATCCGCCATGACCAGTAGGGCATCCTGGGCGCTTACCGTCTGTCCGGGTTCTATGTCCCGTTTGATGATAAAACCCGAAAGGGGCGCAATAATGGGCGTGGGCTTATAGACGTCTTCCCACTTTTTTGCTTCTTCCTTGCCTTTTGCCCGGGCGGCGTCAAGCAGGGCTGCCCTGTCAAGGGAACTCATCCAGGCAAGGATTCTGCCCTTCGTTATCCGCTCCCCTTCACGGACGAGTATGTCTTCAACCCTGCCGGCAAAAGGAGGTTTTATCTCAAGGCGGTTTCTTGGTTTTATCAGGCCGTTAGCGGAAACTATCCGGGTAATTGAACCGTATTTTGCGTTAACATAAGTGTACGGGATATCTTTTTTACGGTTTCTCATTACTAAAAATATCACAGGTATTAGAATCAAAACAACAATAAGCAGCCATTTCTTAGATTTCATTATTCCTCCTCGCCCAGTAATCTACGCCATGCCGCGCCTGCGATGAACGCGTTGTTTTCAACGTCAAGCAGGGATTTTTTTGAGTTCATAAACTCGTTTTCAACTATATCCCATTCCTGGTAGGAGGTAAGGCCGTTGATATACCTTACCCGGGTTATCCTTGCCCTTTCCAGTGAAGCTCTGAAGTACTTTTCCCTGACCTTTACACGCTCAACAGCATCGACGAATTTATTGTAGACATCCTCAAGGTTGAATAAGATTTCCTGCCGGGAACCGGTGAAATCCTCCTGGGCCCTGGTTTTATTTATACCTGCGATTTTTACATTCAGTACTTCCCTGCCGCCTGAAAAGAAGGGATAAGAGATATTCAGCCCCACGTTCCACCTGTCCCTGTCAGGGGGCCAGCTGTTTCCGGCTTTTGAGGAACTGCCGCGCAGTGAAACATGCGGGTAATAGTCCGACTTGTAATATTGTAAATTATGGACAGCTGAATCAACCAGGTATTTAGCCGTTAGGTAATCAGGCACGGTAAGGAGCAATTCACCGAAGGGGGGATTCCCTTCGGGCGGAGCGGAAGAGAAGGCCCCGGTTACTGTTATAACTCTAAAATCCTCCCGGCCCAGTTCCTTCAGAAGATTTGATTGTTTTACCTTAAGATTTCTTTTTGCCCTGGAAAGTTCGTATTCTGCCTGGTACAGGTCCGCTTCTGACCGGAGGTAAGCGCCCTTATCCTCCCTCCCTGCTTCATACCGGAGTTTGACGAGCTGGCTGTTTTCCCTTGTCCTGGTAAGTATTTCCCCGGAAAGGGAAACCATCTCCTGGGCGTACAGCAGGCCGGCAAAGGCGGTCTTCAGGTTATATACGGCGTCGGAAACGGCCCTCCGGTACCTTGCTTTCTCTGCCAGGAATTCAGCCTTTTGTTTCTTCAGGGCGCTCAGGTTCCTGAAACCAGTGAACAGGGAAATATTCCCGGAAACCCTGTAACTGAACTCTTCCTTTGCCGCCAGGCCTTCCGCGAGTGATTCAAGGCTCATTACTGAACTGGATTTTCCCCAGCCGGCGCCTGCCGAGAGTTGAGGCAGTAAATTCGCGTAAGCTTTCATGTAGGAAAGTTTTGCGGATTCAAGGGACTTTTCAGCGGAAATAATTCGTGGATTCTTCTGCCTGCCTTCCGGTAATAAATCTTTCCAGGAAAGTGTTTCGCCCGCGGCGGGATTTATTTCCAGGAATACAATCACTAAAATCAGCAAAAATAATTTCATTTTAATGATATTTCCTTATTGCTTTCCCAGGCTGTGCGGCCGGTTGATTTTCCTTCCCCCTCTTTTTCCCTGCTTTTTTTCGGATTGTTTCTGTTTCATGGCTTTATACTTCTCTTGTTGTTCCGGGGTAAGCACTGCCAGGATACCGGACGCTCTGTTTTTCCTGGCCTTTTTGACTTTTCCCATTAATTCCTTTATTTTCAGCTTATAATTATCTATTTCTGCCTGGTTTTCCTTCATTAACCGCAATAACTGCTGCGCCTGTTCACCGGTTAGTCCCAGTTTTTCAGTCAGGTTTTCCACGTGCTTTTCAATCCGGTTTCCCTGTTCCGCTGCCGTTAACTTCTTTTTTTCCCTGCCTTCGGGAATCTTGCCTGCGACGGCGATGGAAGTCATCAGCAGGGTAAGGATTAACCACGGGACCAGCAACCTTCCGGTAATAGTTTTTATGTTACCCTCCTCCTTTGTTATTATTTAGACGTATAATCAATGAAAAAAGTTACATTTATATTATAACATATTTCAACGGTCAAACTATATCCTTTTATTTTTTACATTATAATTAAGGAAGATGTTTTCTGTCCACACCAAAAGAAATATACATTTCTATTTCCTGTGTTTGTAACTTTCTTGTATGATAAACCGTCTAAGTATAAATAGTTTAACAATTTCGTTGACTATCCCGGCAATTAAGAGTAAAATAACC
>JAUXBS010000080.1 GCA_030619245.1 Clostridia bacterium
AGGGTAAGATTATAAGAAATGTTCTCTTTTTCCTCATAATAAAATTATACCACAAACATACTGATTGTCAAGGTAAATTATGCACAGGTAATAAGAATTAAAAAAACCTGCTTGCCTATTCCAAAGAAAGGGGATACTTTTTTTCAGGTTTAGATAACCAGCCCGAACTCCTTAAGCAGCTGCCTTAACTTCCCTACCGGAAGCCCCACCACGTTATCAAAAGGCCCGTCTACGAGGGTCACGAAAGCATCGTTTTTTTCCTGTATGCCGTACGCTCCCGCCTTGTCCAGGTGCCTCTCCGCCGCCGACTCAATTTCCTCCCCGGACAGTTCCTTCATCCTGACCGTGCTCATTTCACTGCCGGTGACGCTCCTGCCGCTTGAATTATCGAGTACGGCAAGGCCGGTATAAACATAATGCGTCGTACCGCTCAAACCTTTCAATATAGCCCTGGCGGCTCCCGGCGTTTCGGGCTTACCTATAACCTTTCCGGGAAAACTACCGTCCGGGCCCGCGACAACAATGGTGTCAGCGCCTATAATAAGGGAATTGCCATACTCCCCGCGGCCCGAAACCTTCCCGGCTACAGCTTCCGCCTTACTGAGGGCAATAGCCTTCACAATGGATTCCGGCTTACGCCTGCCATCAAACACCTCATTCACGCCGCTTTTTATAACCGTAAATTCAAGCCCCAGTTCTTCCAGCAGCTTCTTCCTTCTTGCAGACGCCGAGGCAAGTATTACCCTCTTTTTCATTCGCACTTTACTTTCCTGACCCCGCCGATCGCGGCAATTTTCTTTGTAATATCCTCACCCGTATACTTTTTCCTGAACTTAACCGTTGTAAATATTTCAAGGGTGTTGTTACTCTTGTCATTTTCTATGCTGAAATTCTTTATCTCCCCATTCTTCTCTTTTATCACTGATTTCACCTTGTCTACCAGTTCATCGCTGGCCACGGACACTACCAGCAGAGTCTTATACCAGTTCCTGTCAAGCACAGGTTCAATCATTTCAAGCAAAGTAAGGATTAAAACCGCTCCAAACGCTGTTATAATGCCTATGCGGTATAAACCGGCCCCGACCGCCATCCCGATACTTGCCACAGTCCATATACTTGCCGCAGTCGTTAACCCCTTCATCGTAAACTTTGATTTCATGATGGTACCGGCTCCGATAAAACCAATACCTGTAATTATCTGGGCGGCTATCCTGGACGGGTCAACGTTGCCCTCGCCGTACATGAACAACATCTGCTGTGATACTATCATGAACAGGGTTGAACCAAGCCCGACCAGCGCATGAGTCCTGAGGCCCGCAGACCTCGCCCTTATTTCCCTTTCAAGCCCGATGAACCCTCCTAAAACAGCGCCCAGAAATAACCTGGCAACAACATCCATCCCCTGGAGCATTTTATTCTCCTCCTTTAATAAACCTCTCTTATTTTTATCACCTGAGTATTCTTATATCGCCCGCAAGTATTTTTATCTTTTTCCCTCCGGACTTCAAAACCAGAGCGCCGTCACTTTGAATGTCACTAACGGCCCCTTCTCTTATTTTATTACCGCAGTCAACCACCACTTTCCTTCCTATTGTTGCGGACAATTCCCTGTACCTTTCCCATACCGGGCCTATGCCGCTCTGCGTGAAAACAAGGTAGTAATTATCAAACTGTCTTAATACCTCCTTTAAAAGGCCCTCTATGCCCAGCTTCGTCCCGGCAAGCTGTTTTAATGAAACTGCGGGGCTCTCCCTGTCACCCACCGTATTATTGACATTAATACCAATGCCCATTACCGCGTATTCAACCTTTTTCCTCACGAGTACCGCCTCCGTTAGAATCCCTCCGGCCTTCATAATGCCGTTTTTACCCTCATGCACAACGTCGTTCGGCCATTTCAGTTTAAGTTCCACGCCGCAGTAAGTCTTCACCGCTTCGGCCACCGCCACACCTGCAAGCATGGTTAACCTGGGGACCTCCCCCGGGGAAATTTCAGGATAAAGAACCCTGGAGAACCATAACCCCCCAACGGGTGACAGCCACTCCCTTCCAAAACGCCCCTTCCCTCCGGCCTGGGTATCCGCAACCACCACAATCCCGCCGGGAACCTTCCTTGAAGCAAGTTCCTTTGCCTTATCCTGGGTGGAACCTATTTCCTTAAACCTGTATATCTTTTTCATTCTTATTCTTCTTCCTGTACACCGGCTTTAAATCAAGGCTTATATCAAGCGCCTTCGCCGAATGGGTCAGCGCCCCCATGGATATCCGGTCCACCCCCAGTTTCGCAAAATCCCCGATATTGCTTATATCAATCCCTCCGGAAACCTCAATAAGGCACCTTTTGCCTATTATCCTGACTGCCTTCTTCAATTCAACGGCGCTCATATTATCAAGCAGGATTATGTCAACTCCCTTCTTCAATGTTTCCTCAAGTTTTCTTATGTCCTTAACCTCCACTTCAACCAGGGTATTTTCAGCCACCTTCTTCTTTACCCGGGACAGCAGCTCATCCGAACCCGGCACCCTCAGGTGATTATCCTTCACCAGCACCATATCCCACAGGCCCATCCTGTGGTTCTGCCCGCCTCCGCAAACCACGGCATATTTCTCAAGGCGCCTCATGGTCGGCATGGTCTTCCTCGTATCAAAAACCCCGGCCCTGCCGGAAACCCTTTCAACCTCCCTTACGCACTTCCCGGTAAGCGTAGCTATCCCCGATAACCACTGCAGAAAATTAAGCGCGGTCCTCTCTCCCGCCAGTATCGCTCTCGCGTAGCCCGAAACCTCCGCAACCACGGTCCCCCGCCTGACTTCAATGCCGTCCTCCGCGTTTTTGCTGAACAGGAGTTTTTCCCGCTCTCCGCCGCAGAGCGCGGTGGACTGCATAAAAACCTCTTCCGCGATATCAAGCCCGCAAATAATCCCCTGTTCCTTAACGGTTATTACGGCTCCCGCTTTTTCATCAGGAGCAACAAGCAGGTTCGTGGTAATATCCCCCGCGCCTATATCCTCTTCCAGGGCAAGTTTAATAATATTTTTAACTTCATTTATATCCATGTCACTCTCTTATTTCTTTTTTTTCTTCAGGCCTTCCAGTTCAAATATCCTGTCCCTGAGTATTGCAGCCAGTTCAAAATCCAGGTTATCGGCTGCTTCCTTCATCTGCTTCCTGAGGTCCCTGCCAAGCTGTGAAGCATTCTTATTCACGGCATACCTGTAACCAACCTCCCTTACAAGTTCATAGCTTTTCTTCTTGAACCTGCCCGCAAGTTCAGCGTATTCCCTGACGTCCTTCCTGATGGTCTCCGGCACGATACCGTTCTCACGGTTGAACTCCTCCTGCTTCTTCCTGCGCCTGGACATCTCCCTTATAGCCCTCTTCATGGAGCCCGTTTCATTATCGGCGTACATTATCACCCTGCCGTTCACGTTCCTGGCAGCCCTTCCGCAAATCTGTATAAGAGAAGTCTCCGAACGCAGGAAGCCCTCCTTATCCGCATCCAGTATTGCAATAAGCGAAACTTCGGGCAAATCCAGCCCCTCCCTCAGCAGGTTCACACCCACCAGGCAGTCAAAATTACCCTTGCGGAGGTCATTCAATATATCAACCCTGTCAAGCGTCTTTATCCCGGAATGAAGGTATTTCACCCTCAAACCTTTATCCGTGAAATACCCTGACAGGTCTTCAGCCATGCGCTTGGTAAGCGTGGTAACGAGCACCCTTTCCTTTTTTGCCGCCCGCAGGCCGACTTCAATCATCAGGTCATCAACCTGCCCCCGGACAGGCCTTATTTCAACGAACGGGTCAACGAGCCCGGTGGGCCTTATTATCTGTTCAACGACACCCGGGTAAAGAGACCTCTCCGGCCCCTTCCTGAAATCAGCGTTACTCCTGCCCAGTTCATACTCACGGGGAGTGGCTGAAACGTATATCACCTGCGGCGACAGTTCCTCAAACTCCTTGAACTTGAGGGGCCTGTTATCCAGGGCCGAAGGCAGCCTGAAGCCAAAATCAACCAGCGTCTTCTTCCTTGAATAATCACCGTTGTACATACCGTTAAGCTGGGGTATAGTCACGTGTGACTCGTCTATGATGAGCAGAAAATCATCCGGGAAGTAATCAAAGAGGCAAAACGGCCTCTGTCCCGGCTTCCTGCCGGAGATATGCCTTGAGTAATTCTCTATGCCCTGGGTATACCCTAACTCCTGCATCATCTCAATATCAAAATTCGTCCTCTGCTCAAGCCTCTGCGCCTCCAGGAACTTCCCCTGTTTATCAAACTCGGCAAGCCGCCCCCTGAGTTCTTCCTTTATCAGCCGGATTGCCCTTTCCATCTTGTCACCCGGAACAACGAAATGAGTCGCGGGGAATATGGCCGTACCATCCAGCCCGGCTGTAACCCTGCCCGTGAGCGTGTCAAATTCAGATATCTTTTCCACCCTGTCACCGAATAGTTCAATGCGCACCCCCCGGTCCAGGTAAGCAGGATGTATTTCAATCACGTCACCCCTCACCCGGAACTTGCCCCTTTCAAGCGCCGTATCATTCCTCTTGTACCGTATATCAACCAGCCTGCCCAGCACTTCTTCCCTTGATAACTCCTGCCCTTTACTTATACTGACGACCATCTCCTGATAATCCTCGGGAGACCCCAGCCCGTAGATACATGAAACGCTTGACACTATAATAACGTCCTTCCTTCCAAGCAGGGAACTCGTTGCCTTCAACCTCAGTTTGTCAATCTGCTCGTTTATAGAAGAATCCTTCTCTATGTAGGTATCATGCCTCGGGATGTATGCCTCCGGCTGGTAGTAATCGTAGTAACTCACGAAGTACTCCACCGCATTCTCAGGGAAGAACTCCCTGAACTCAGTATACAACTGCGCCGTGAGCGTCTTATTATGGGAAATTACCAGGACCGGCTTATTTACTTTTGCAATAACGTTTGCTACGGTAAAAGTCTTGCCGCTGCCTGTCACTCCAAGAAGCACCTGGTTCCCGGCGCCGTCCATTATCCCCCTGCATAGTTTGTCAATTGCCTCCGGCTGGTCGCCCCTCGGCCTGTAATCTGATTTTAACCTGAATTCCATACCGCTTACTTCCCCTCAACTAAACTTCCGGCAGGCGCGCCCGGCCCCCTGCCGGGAATAGCATAATCATTGGTTACATAAATACGCATTTATGCCTTCTGTTTGATATCACCCGCTTTTTATTTTACATCTTTTATAATATCAATATAATAATATAAAATCAAATAAAATGTTTAACGGTAAATCAAGCCCCTATAATCCGTTTACATTACTCTTACACAATTTTAACACAAATTTTACTTGACTTATACACACAAATGTGATATAATTAATGTTAACCATTTGTTAACCCGGTGTTATTATGCTGTTAACACCCGGAATGTTCTCTAAAGAATATGGCAGGTCAAAATGAAAAAAAGCGCAATATTAATAATATCAATGCTCATCACGGTTTCAACCATATCGGCCGGACAGGCAAAAGTCCTGCTTGAACTGAGGGCCGGGCCCGATTTCACAATTGATGACGCCCTTGGTTTTCTTGACCTTGAAACCGAAAAGTTCATGGAGCAGGACCTTATTACCTCGCTGTCACTCGGACTGCTCATGGCTAATTTCCTCGGCATGTCAGTGGAGGGCACCCTGAGGTCGCCCCAGTACATCAACAACAGGTTTACCGGCACAGGTTTTGAAACAGGGTACGTGAACCTCTTCCTGGACCTGTTCATAATCAGGGCGGGCCTGGGGGCCGACCTGCTGACCATTACCAATACTGACAGGATAGTCAAGGCCTTCGCGGGAATCGTGATAAAGTTCAGGAAACTTGCCTTCGTCGCGCAGGGAACGCGTTACGGCATGTACACCTACCCCGACGCAATCACCTTCAGCACCTATGACAGGGTGGGGGTGCAGGCAGGGTTTACATTAATGTTCGGCGGTAAGAAAAAAGTGACCTGGGATACGAAGAAAGACGAGGAGTGGAAAACTTTCTGGCAGAACAGGTTCAATGAATCCTCTCAGCCCGTACCGGCGGAGAAAACTCCCGTTAACAGGCGTTACTATTAAACAGGGACCAATACCTGTTTAAAAGCAGAGCCGTACCGA
>JAUXBS010000230.1 GCA_030619245.1 Clostridia bacterium
ACTTTCACCTGCTAATTTCGTTATGTTGTATGGATGGTCAGGATTACAGGGGTGTTTTTCATCAAGGGGCTCGTACTGCGCTTTACCGTAAACCTCCCAGGTTGAGGCATACACGACCTTCTTAACTTTATTTAATAGGCATGCTTCCATAATGTTCGTGGTGCCCAGGACATTACAGCTCACAGCAAGCATTGGATCCTTGAACGCAAGGTAAACATCACCTACCGCAGCCAGGTGACAGACAACATCAACGCCGGAAGTCGCTTTTTTTACGTCTTCAAGATTAGTAATATCCCCCTTGATAAAATCACAATCAAGCTTTGGTTGGTTCTGGTCAAATATTATAACCTCATCTCCCCCGTCTTTTAATACTCCTGCTACATTATGTCCGACAAATCCGCTTGCTCCCGTTACCAGTACTTTCATCTTGATTTCTCCTTTATTTTGAACATTATATTTTCACATTATCAATGAACACCTTATGCCACAGTTCCAGGTTAAGCAAAGTCCATAATCTATGGCCATGGTCTATTTTACCAGAAATATGTTCATCAATCAATTGTAAAACACTTTCTTTTATTCCTTGTATTATTTCCTGACCGCCTTCACTCCGGCAATGGGCACGAGCCCCTGCGGCAGCACATTCATGTCGGCGTACCCGCTCTCCTCAAACCACTCCTTGATTTCCTCCTTGGTATGATGGCTCTGGTACCTGGGGGAAAGCCAGTCAAAGTTTTCCATAGCCCTCCCCTTCCAGTCGGGCAGGACCGAATAGGTAAAATACTTCAACACCGGGACCTTGCCGAAAAACGCCATAACATGGCAGAAACCGTACAGCAGGCCGTCCGGCATCCTGGTTGTAAACAGTCGCGATGTATTGCTGATGAATTCACGGGCTTTTATCAACAACCAGTAAACCACTGAGAGGAGCTTGTTATTATGAAGAATTTCAAACATCCTCCTCTCCTTTTTAAACTCGTTGGTTGAAAAACTCCGGAACGAACCCGCCCTTCCGTAAACCCACATTGTTGCCTTACCCCCGGGTTTGACGAGCCTGGCTACATTCAGGAAAGCTTTCTTTGCATCCCGTGTATGATGTAAAACCCCGAGGCTGTACAGGACGTCAAAACTCTTCTCTTTTATAGGCAGAGCCATTATATCCCCCTGTACGAAGTGGGCATTATCATATCCCTTCAGGTCTGAGCCCGCTTTTTCAACGCTCCTGCCTATATCAAAACCCAGAACCTCGGCGCCGAGATCCAGGGCAACTTTCGTGTACCTGCCCATGCCGCACCCGATGTCTATCACCAACTTGCCCTTCAACTCCCCGGGCTCAAGCTGTGTCTGTTCAAGAAAAATATCCCTTTCGTTGCCTATTACGACATCGTAGTTCAGCCACTCGTATTCAAATGTCCTCCTGGTCTTCAATTCATCGGGGCTCATAGAGGACTCCGGTACCGCAGCTCCTATCCTTTCCCTGAATTTCCTGACGAAATCCGGCTTCTCGGCGAACGCGCCGTCAAACAGCCTGGGTATGCCTTCCGCTACCGGGTACATGTTACCGCATTTACCGCATCGGAGAATCCCCGATATGAGTTCACCGTCTTTCTCTTCAAAAGGTTTAACCGCAAGCCCCTCCCCGCATGACGGGCATACCAGGTACTGTAATAGTTTTATCTTCATAATTTCCCCTTTATTACCTTTTTACCCTTTACCTGTTTTCAACTCCGATTTTTAGTGTAGTGTTATTCCCCCTGCATAAAATTTGCATAAAACCAATTGAAACCGATCATTAACCGGATAAACCACCTTTTTTGTTAATCTTATTTAATAATCCGTCGTAAACTTCCTCGGTCCTGGATATCATAACCGGCAGCGAAAACCTCTTGCGAATAACATTCCTTCCCCTTTCCCCCATCCTTCTTGCTCCGTCCATATCGCTCAAGAGTTTTACCACGGCGTCCGCAATCGCTTCAGGTTCGCCCGGTTCAACCAATAAACCCGTTTCGTTTTCGGAAACCAGTTCCGGCGTACCGCCCGCATTGGTGGCAACCACGGGCTTGCCAGCCGCCATTGCTTCTATAACCGCATTGGATATGCCTTCCGACAGGGAAGGCAGTACGAATACGTCAAAAACGGGTATTATCCCGGACACATCGTTGCGTTCCCCGGTAAATATTATCTTTCCCTGAATACCCAGCCCCACCGCCTCTTCCTTCAGGCTGTCCATGAGGCCGCCGTTCCCGACTATCACGAATTTTGTATTCTCGTGTTTTTTCAATATCCCTGCAGCGGCGCGTATGAAATATGTATGCCCCTTTATCCAGTGAAGCCTGCCGACCGCGCCTACAACCCGCTCATTCTTTCTTATCCCCAGTTCCCCGCGTATTATCCCTTCACCCTTGCTGGCAGCATAATTTTTAATATCTATACCGTTATAAATTGTAAGCGTCCTGTTTTCATTTAAACCGCTATTCTTTATGGTATACAGCCTGCCTTTTTCGGAATTTGCTATCACCATATCAACCAGCCGCCTGGTAAACCTGTAGAGCAGGAAATGGTATTTTTTCTCCCTTATTCCCCCTCTTATGGAGTTTATAAC
>JAUXBS010000071.1 GCA_030619245.1 Clostridia bacterium
CAAAAACAAGAATAACCAGGGATTACATCAAAGCGATGGAGGAGGACAGGTATGATGTTTTTCCTGCTGAGGTATATCTTTTAAACTTTGTAAGAAAATACAGTGAATACCTTTGCCTTGATACGGATGCCATTGTTCATGAAGTGAAAAACAGTTGTAGTTCGGTTGAATCCCAGCATCCAGGGATATTCATTAATATACTGCCCGGGGTAAAGAAAAAAGATAAAGGGAAAAGAGCCGGTATTATAGTTACCCTGTTAATGGCCTTGATTGCTGCAGGGTGGATTACATATTTATACGACAGGTTTTTTGATTTACAGAATATCCCGAAAGCTGCAAGTACTTCAGTATTGGCGGGGGAGACATCTGCGGTTGCGGAGGATGGTGTAAGAATCAGGTTAAAGGTTAAGGATAAAACCTGGATAAAAATAGTACAGGATGGAAAACTGCTAATCGAGAAAAACTTATTTGCCGGGCATGAAAGGGAAATCGAGGCAGTTGAGGAATTAAGGATAAGGATAGGGAATGTTTATGGTGTTGATTTGTGGCAGGGAAAGGAAAAAGTTGACATAATTACCGGTAATAGAGGAGATGTCAACGAGATAGTTTTTAAGAGAAAAGGTCAATATTACAAATGGAAAACATTAAACCTATAAATACAGTTATTTACCTGAGAATGATATTTATACCTTTTTTTGTGATGTTCCTGCTCATGGATAATGTGTATGCCAGGCTGATTGCGCTCCTTATCTTTGTTACGGAATGCGGTATTGATATTTATGAAAATCATATTAGTGTTACCAGTTATAATGCAAACACAGGGGGGATTCTGTCGGTTCTTATTGATAAACTGATGATTTCGTTGGCATTTATTTGTTTTGCAGGCATGAAAACCCTGAGTATACCTGTATGGATGGTGATACCGATTGTATTGAATGAATATGTTACTTCCGGCTTGAAGAACATTGCGGCTTCCAGGAAAGACAATATTTCAATAAGAACTAATCCAAAGTCAAGGTTTGTTCCCAAGGGGGGTATAATAATCATATTGACGCTCCTGGCGGTCATTAGCATAATAGAAAATGCCCCGGCTTTGTCAATTACGGATGCAAACAAGTTTTTATTTGAAGCTGTGCCTTACTGGGTAACTCTTGTTATAGCAGGTTTCAGCGCGGCTTCCGGGGTAAACTGTGTCATAAGAAATATAAAAGTTCTCAAGGAGGAGAAAAATGGATAATGAGAATGGTTTGAAACCGGTTTACCTTGAGGCGCTTGACCTTGATGATGCCTGGT
This sequence comes from Clostridia bacterium, assembly GCA_030619245.1. GTDB lineage: Bacteria > UBA6262 > WVXT01 > WVXT01 > JAUXBS01 > JAUXBS01. The sequence goes on from JAUXBS010000071.1 coordinate 1,294, forward strand.
TTCAATGCCTTAATGCTATTCTTGAGAAGGGGCATGTTTACAATATTAGCAGGGGCAGTTATGAAGGACAGAGAAGACTGGAGTTTGATTTCATTACTGTCAGGGTAAAAAATCCAGCCAATCAGATAATCCCCATTATTCCCGAGGGTATGTCCATATCGCCCCCCACATCTATGGAATACGTGAATGAATACCTGAGTTATTTATTGACGGGTAATAAAACCAAAACAGAAGAATATACGTACGGTGAAAGGCTGGTAGACGCAAAGGTCAGGGTGAAGGAGACAAAAGATGGTAAGGAAATGACTAAAGAACTGCGGCTTGAAGTGAACCAGGTGCAGGAGGTCATAAATATTTACAAAAAACAGGGGTTTGGCACCAACCAGGCGATTATGGAAATAGGAATGCCTTCGGATATAAAATTAAAGGACCCTCCGTGTTTACGGCTTATAGATACGAGGGTAAGGTATGGCAAACTGCATTTTATAATTTATTTCAGGTCCTGGGACCTGTGGGGAGGGTTTCCGTCAAATCTTGGCGGGCTACAGCTTGTAAAACAGTTCATGGCAAACGAAATAGGCGTTGAGGACGGCGAGATGATACTTATCAGTAAGGGCTTGCACCTTTATGAATATACGTGGGAATTGGCGAAACAAAGGACAGGGAAATTAGATAAAGAGATAAAATAAATGAAAAAGAAAATTGATAACAAAGAGTTGGTAAAACTTCTGGCTACAGGATTCTATACGGGTTATTCGCCATTTGCCCCGGGGACAGTAGGAACGGTTCTTGCGATGCTGTTTTACCTGATATTGCCGGTAAATGCGGCATTTTACTGGATTTTACTAATTGCGCTGGCTATCGGGGGGACCATATTAAGCGGTGAAGCTGAGAAAATATTCGGGGTAAAGGATTCATCATGCATAGTGATAGATGAAATATGCGGGTACTTTATAACCATGGCGTTCCTGCCAAAAAGCCTGCCTTTCATGTTGCTTGGTTTTGCGGTATTCAGGTTTCTGGATATAGTGAAGTTTCCGTTTATAAGAAAATTAGAGAATATCAATGGCGGCCCGGGAATCATGCTTGATGATATAGTTGCCGGAATGATAGGAAGCGTAATACTTCATGTAATAAATGTCCTTGACATAATTATTGTTTAAATTAGTGTTATATTTCGGAAAGGAGTTGAAATGGTTAAGACAGATTCAAAGGACCCAAAGATTGAAAAGGAAAAAGCGGAGAAGACAAAAGCGCTTGACCTGGCGCTTACACAGATTGAAAAACAGTATGGCAAAGGCGCAATAATGAAGTTAGGTGATGACCACTATAAAACCATGGTTTCAGCAATACCAACCGGTGCGTTATCGCTTGATATAGCGATCGGAGTGGGTGGCTTGCCGAGGGGCAGGGTTGTAGAGATATTTGGCCCTGAAGGCGGGGGTAAGACAACTCTTTCCCTGCAGATAATCGCAAATGCGCAGAAGCAGGGCGGGCAGGCGGCTTTCATCGATGCGGAACACGCAATGGACCCGATTTACGCAAAAAAACTCGGTGTTGATGTGGATAACCTTTATATATCACAGCCGGACAGCGGTGAACAGGCGCTTGAGATAACCGAAACGCTCATCCGGAGCGGCGCGCTTGACGTTATAGTAATAGACAGTGTTGCGGCGCTTGTGCCCCAGGCGGAGATAGAGGGGGAAATGGGTGACCATCAGATGGGACTGCAGGCGCGGCTCATGTCAAAGGCGTTGAGGAAAATTACCGGTTGTGTTTCAAAATCAAAAACATGCACGATATTTATTAACCAGATAAGGGAAAAGATAGGCATAATGTTCGGCAACCCCGAGGTAACAACAGGAGGCCGCGCGCTTAAATTTTATTCATCGGTAAGGCTTGACATACGCAGAATAGGAGCCATAAAATCGGGAAACGATATTATCGGGAACAGGGTAAGGGTTAAGGTTGTCAAGAACAAGGTCGCCCCGCCCTTCCGCCAGACGGAATTTGATATGTTATATAATATCGGTATCAGCAGGGAAGGCAGTATAGTCGACCTGGCGGTTACGAATGAATTGATTGAAAAGAGCGGAACGTGGTTCTCTTATAATGGCGAAAGAATAGGGCAGGGCAGGGATAATGCGGTTAATTATTTAAAAGAAAATCCCAAAATCGCAAATGACCTTGAGAAAAACATCCGCGCAAATTTAAAACAATAAAGCGTTGGAATAGAGAAAATATGCCTATAGAAATAAAGAGGTTTGAAGTCGGGCCTGTTATTACAAACTGTTACATAGTGTATAATGAACGCTCTTCAGAATGCATTATAATAGACCCCGGAGCGGAACCGGAGAAGATTCTGGGGTTTATTTCGGATAATAAACTAAATCCGAAGTATATTATAAATACACACGGGCACCCGGACCATATCGGGGCAAATAAGGAAATAAAGAAAACATATCCCGGGGTCCCAATCTGCGTGCACAGGGATGATGCAATGCTTTTAACGGAAAAACAGGCTGTGCTTACGGTGTTTTTCGGGATGAAGTACGGTTCTCCGCCGGCGGACAGGCTGCTGGAAGAGGGGGACGAGCTTGAGATAACAGATTTAAAACTAAGGGTCATACATACGCCGGGGCATACCCCCGGAGGAATTTCATTGTTAGACGATAAGTTCATATTTACGGGTGACCTGATATTTTACGATTCCGTGGGGCGCAGCGACCTTCCGGGTGGAAATGCCGAGGAGTTAATTGATTCCATAAAAAAGAAAATACTCGTACTTGACGGGAAGATAACCATTTACCCGGGGCATGGGATACATACTACAATAGAAAGAGAACACGCCGAGAATCCGTTCTTGTAGGGGTCAGGGCCTGGCCGGTTATGATTATGATAAAAGCGATTATATTTGATTATGGAAATGTAATAGAAAAGATAAATGATGACATGTTCCTGAGGAGCATTTCAGGCCGTGCCGGTAAATCCGTTATTGAACTAAGGGACCTGATATATAATTCAGACCTGCCTGAAAGGTACGAAAGCGGGTTGGTGTCTTCCGGTGAATTTTACCAGGAAGTCGTTAAAAGATGCAATATGTCAATGTCTATACCTGATTTCATTGATGCTTACACGAGTGTAAATACCCCGATAGAAACTACGATTGAACTAATCAGGAAATTAAAGAAGAAATACAAGCTGGCCATGCTTTCAAATACAAGCGAGTGGGATTATGAAAGAATAATAATGAAGTCTGAAATATTTAAGTTGTTTGACGCCGTTACGGTATCGTTCAAGGTAAAATTAATGAAACCGGACAGGGCAATATATGATGATGTTATTAAAAAACTCAGGGTTAAGCCAGCTGAATGCGCGTATGTGGATGACCTGCGGGAGTACGTTGACGGAGCCGTTAAAGCAGGGGCTAACGGAATACGATACACGTCATATAATGTTTTAATAAAATCATTAAAAAAACTAAAGGTAAATATATAACACCATTCCATACCATTCTATACCAATCCATACCATTCTATACTTGACAATACTTGTATAATAGTGTATAATCATACTAAACAAACACAGGGAGGTTATTATGAACAGGTCTTCAGCTATACTGAAGGAAAAAACACTGCCGGCAATAATAGATATTAATGAACTTGCAGAATACCTTGGAATCAGTCCGGTAACAGCGGTAAAAAAAGCAGAGAAAGGGAAAATTCCCGGATTTAAAATCGGCAGGCTCTGGAGATTCCGTACAAGTTCTATAGAAAAATGGATAATCGAGCAGGAAGAACTGGAATATTTCAGGAAAATATCATTTACGGAACAGGTGGATTTTGTAGGGGTAAAAATAAGAAAAGGTTTTGAGAAAGCAGGTTACAACCGCAAGAATATCCCTGATTTGATTGCCGGAGTACGGAGTGAAAAACGCAGGGGACGCAAAATTGATTGACGTTATACTTGATACTAACGTAATAATTTCCGGTATGGGCTGGGGGGGTACCCCGGGTAAAATCATTGAACTCTGGAAGAAGGGGAAAATAAAGATGTGTATTTCCGCGGAAATACTTGAAGAATACCTTGAAGTCCTCCAGCGCGGCATAAAGCCCCCCAAAGATTATCAGTGGTTCATACGGTTACTGGAACAGAGTAGAAACACCAAAATAATTAAACCGGTAAAACATTTTAAAATAATAAAAGAAGACCCCGACGACAACATATTTCTGGACTGCGCAGTAGCAGGAAAGGTAAAATACATAATATCAGGTGACAGGCATCTTCTTGATTTAAAACTATTTAAGGGAACCAAAATAATGGAGCCTGATGAATTCCTGAGAAAACTTTTATAAGATTTCTCAGCGTACAGCATGCGTCAATTGCAGAATACATTATTGTTTGATTGAGTGAATTACCCCACCTGGAAGGGTGGGGGTGAGAGCAATGACTCGCGAAGCGGGTCGGGCTCTGCCCAAATAATAGGATTCCACCGCTGTAAGGCGTCGGATTCTGTATATATTTTTATTAGCGAAGATATAATGAAAATAGCGCTTGACAATACAACTATATAGTTGTATACTTGTGTTAGTGGAGAAAAGAGTCCCTGTATGTTCTTTGAAAATCAGCGATTTGAGACAAAGGAGGGTGCTTTGTACAAGCTAAAGTATTTTGTAAGACCCAACGGTAGATGTCCGACAAAGGAATTTCTATATTCCATTCAAGAAGTGGACCTAGAAAAAATAACAGCATGGTTGATGCGTTTAAGAAATGAGGGATATAAATTAATTTATCCATACAGCGGTAATGCATCCAGGAAATTAAAATATTTACGAGTACGAAAGGGTTCAATGGTATTTCGAATATTTTACTTCTTTGATAAAGACATAATAATTACTGTAAATGGATATGTTAAAAAGAAGGATAAGTTAGACCCGATAGAAATAGCAAGGGCTGAGAGATTAAGAAAAGAGTATTTAGATAACAAATCTTAAGCCAGCCTGGCACAGGCATATGGAAAAGGCAAAGGAAAAGTCACGGCAGATGGCAAAGGAAAGTGAGATGAAAATGAAAAGGGAAAATGGAAAAACGAAAAATAGGAATATTGACCCTGATGA
>JAUXBS010000006.1 GCA_030619245.1 Clostridia bacterium
CTGTCTTTGAACCTGAAACTGATTTTAAAAGTTCCGAAAAGACGGTATATGAGGTATTTGAAGAATCTCTTGCGGGGCGCGGGTGAAAGGTTCAGGCTCTCTTCCGGTATCTTTCTGCCTGATGGTTTATTGGTTACTTTGTAAAGAGCCTGTTCAAAACCAAGGCAGGAGAGGTTTAAAACCCTTTGTGAAAGAACACCTTCTTTGTCCAGTTTTTCCTTGTGCTTTGTATGCAGGTAGACATTTAATTCTCTTAAGCTGCCGGGATCGGGCGCGTAAGGGAATATTGCATATAGCTCGTCCTTCTCTGCCGGGGTTTTTGTAGATGATATGGAAGGAATCCCTCCTTTAAAAGTGTATGAAAGGCAGGGTGTCAGGTAATCAACAGGCCTCCACAAGTTCATGATAAATATATTGTCTCCCCTTCTGCGTTTCTCGCCGAGCAGTTTATAGAGGTAGTACTGGGACCAGTTGAAATCAGGCGCGATTATTACACTGTTATCCTCAACATTATCAAGTATGGAGTCTGCAAACAGGCCCATGCAGTTATTCCTGCTCTGGTCAACAGCAGAATAATTGAAACCGAGGGTTAACAGGAGCAGGGTTATGGCAATGCCTTTTGAAAGGCGTTTTCCCGGTTTAATGTTTCGGAGTTTGCCGATGCTGTTAAGTCCGACGGCAATGAATACAGCAAAGAACATGTAAGTGGGTATGTAGTAAACATCAATGTCAAATATCTTGTAGTTCAACGCATAAAACAGGTTCGCTGCTATTATCAGGAGGAGGAATACCGTGTATTTCAGCCTGTCCCTGAGGAAGATGCACAGGCCCGCCAGCCCTGCGGTATAGCCGATAATGTTAAACTGTCCAATCAGGGATGCTATGTAAGCGGGCAGTTTTTCAGAAAAGAACAGCGCCGGGGAGGATGAGAACATTTTTTCCCTGAACCCTCCTCCTGAGATTATCTGAAGGAACTCCTTGATGGTGTATATTCGCATTTCAATGTATGAATCAAATGCCTGCGACCTTATAAATACGTAGATATACTGTGAAATTCCAAGGAGGAACAGGAACATGATTACGGCAAGGTTCCTTCCCTTGAGGAGCGCCCTGTAGTCCGTAATTATGATAAGGTAAACCATTGCAGGGAGAATAAGCGTCATGGTAAGGTGGTTACCGAGGCTCAGGCCGTATATGAAGGAAACCAGGTAGAGGTATTTTATCTGCCTGTTTTCTGTCCAGGCCATCAGGGTATAGACAATCGTTATCAAAAGGAAGGTGTTTAATGTATAAACTTCCGCTATCAGCGATTGCCGCCAGAAGAGCCCTGAAAAGCCGAACAGTAGGGTGGAGAGCAGGGATAGTGTTTTATTTTTTATCAGTTTATTAATTACAAGGAACAATACAAGCAGTGTGGCTGATGCAAAGAAAGCTGACATCAGGTTAATCCTGTACGAGAGCGAGCCGAAAGGCAGTCTTGAGAAGATATTGCTGATGAGGATATATAATGGGTATCCCGTGGGATAGGATGTTCCCAGCGTTTTCCCGAAGAACTGGAACCTGGCTGAATCACCCCATTCCCCGATGCCCGGCATTAATGTTTTTATATAGAATACAAAACTGATCAATGAACACATTAAACCATAAAATAAATCAGTTTTAAGGATTTTCCTGTTCATATTTATTATATTATATAATATAGTTTAGAAAGTCAATCAAGTAAACTAATAATATAATCGAGTGGTTTGTTGATTTTTATCGTTTAAATTGATAGAATAATCTTTATGGAAATAAAGACGGATTACCTTGTTATAGGCAGTGGTATTGCCGGGTTGAGCTTTGCCCTTAAGGCGGCGCGGTCAGGGAAAGTTGCCATCGTAACAAAGAAGGAAATCACTGAATCAAATACCCTGTACGCCCAGGGGGGTATTGCCTCGGTATGGAGCCAGGAAGACTCCTTTGAAAAACATATTGATGATACCCTGAAGGCAGGGGATGGGCTGTGCAACAGGGGTATAGTTGAGACGACGATTAAACAGGGCCCTGAGCGTATCAGGGACCTGATTCGATGGGGTGTGGATTTTACTCCGGGGGAAAAGGATTCAAAAAACTTTGACCTGACAAGGGAGGGAGGGCATTCCAGGAGGCGCATACTTCATGCCGATGACTTGACGGGCCGCGAAGTGGAGGAAACACTTGTAAAGCGGGTAAGGGAAAACGGCAGTATTACTATTTACGAGAATTTCATAGCCGTGAATCTTATTACTGACGGCAGTGCCTGCCTGGGCGCGTATGTTCTTAACAAAAAGGGGAGTTCGGTGGATACATTTCTTGCCGGGGCAACGGTGCTTGCGACCGGGGGTATAGGCAAGGTATACCTTTATACGTCCAATCCTGATATTGCCACGGGCGACGGAATTGCCATGGCTTACCGGGCCGGAGCCAGTATCGGGAACATGGAGTTCATACAGTTCCATCCGACCTGTTTGTACCACCCTCATGCGAAATCCTTTCTTATTTCGGAATCCGTGCGTGGAGAGGGAGGGGTGCTCAGGTTAAAGGACGGCAGGGCGTTCATGAAGGATTATCATGAACTTAAGGACCTGGCGCCGCGGGACATCGTTGCAAGGGCAATAGATAATGAAATGAAAAAAACCGGAGATGACTGCGTCTTCCTTGATATTACTCACAAAGACGGGGAGTCTATCAGGAAGAGGTTTCCCAATATATACGACAGATGCCTTTCTTTTGGCATAGACATGACAAAGGACCTCATACCCGTTGTACCTGCCGCGCATTATGCTTGCGGCGGGGTAAGTGTAGATGAGTATGCCCGGACGACAGTAAAAGGTTTGTATGCGATCGGGGAAACAGCATTCACGGGTTTGCACGGCGCCAACAGGCTGGCGAGCAATTCGTTGCTTGAAGCCCTGGTTTTTTCTCACCTGGCGGCAAAGAAAGCGGGAGAGAAGGTAAAAAAGAAAATACTTTCCGTTATTCAACCCTGGGATAGGGGCGTTGCGGTTGAGAGCTACGAATCCGTGGTTGTTTCACACTGCTGGGATGAAATCAGAAGGATTATGACTGACTACGTGGGTATAGTGCGTTCCACTAAAAGACTCAGGCGCGCCGGTAAGAGGATAAGAATACTGCGCGATGAAATTGAGAAGTATTACTGGGATTATGACCTTACGGGGGATTTGATTGAGTTAAGGAATATTATTTTAGTAGCGGAACTTATCATTGAATCCGCCAGGAAGAGGAGGGAGAGCCGGGGCCTTCATTGGATTACCGGGTACCCGGGCAAGTCACGGCGCAAGAAAAATACTGAATTGAGGAAAAAGGTAAGGGCCGGAGAAAATGCCGCAGGATAAGATTATAATAAAGGGAGCAAAGGAACATAACCTGAAGAATATCAGCCTGGAGATTCCCCGGAACAGGTTTGTTGTCATAACAGGGTTGTCCGGTTCCGGCAAGTCATCTCTTGCGTTTGATACGATTTTTGCCGAAGGCCAGAGGAGGTATGTTGAGTCACTGTCCACCTATGCAAGGCAGTTCCTGGGACAGATGGAAAAACCGGACGTTGAGCAGATACAGGGACTTTCTCCTTCCATAGCCATCCAGCAGAAGGGCCTGAGCCGTAACCCGCGTTCAACTGTGGGAACCCTTACTGAAATTTATGATTACATGAGGCTGCTGTTTGCCCGTATCGGCCACCCGCACTGCCCTAATTGCGGCAGGGAGATAAAGCCCCAGACTTCGCAGGAAATAATTGAGAAGGTCATGGGACTGCCCCTGAAATCCGAAATAACAGTGCTTGCGCCGCTGGTCAGGGGTAGGAGGGGAGAATACAGGGAACTATTTGAGAGAATACGCAAGCAGGGTTTCGTGCGCGTAAGGGTTGACGGCAGCGTTTACGGCCTGGATGAAGAAATCAAGCTGAATAAGAAGCGGAAGCATAACATAGAAGTTGTTGTTGACCGGCTTGTAATGAAACCCGGGGTAAAAAAGCGCCTTGCGGATTCCATTGAGACCACGCTTAAACTTGGAGAGGGACAGGTCATAATAAGCAAAAAGCCAGAGGAACTTATATACAGTGAGCATCACGCCTGCGCGAAGTGCGGGCTCAGCATAGGAGAGGTTTCGCCAAGGGCGTTTTCTTTTAACAGCCCGTATGGCGCCTGTCCTGCGTGCACTGGAATTGGTATAAAGTCAGAGGTTTCACCGGACATAGTTGTTCCTGACGGGAGCCTTTCCCTGAACGACGGGGCGATAGAGCCGTGGTCCAATCCGATTACCACAAAGACTCACAGGTGGAAGAGTTCGTGGAAGGGCTGGTACTACGAGATGCTGCGCACGGTAAGCGAGCATTATGGGTTCAGCATGGATACTCCTTTTGAAAAACTTCCAAAGAAGTACCGGGACATTATACTTTATGGTTCAAATGAAGTGTACTACAGGCCGGGCGCTGTGTACGAAGGGGTGATTCCCAGGACTGAAAGGATTTACAGGGATACAGACTCCGAATACGTGCGTAATGCAATTTTTGAAAAGTACATGCATACAACCACCTGCCCTGCGTGCGGGGGGGACAGGTTGAAGAAGGAACTGCTGTCAGTAACGGTCAGTAATAAGTCCATCGCGGAAGTTTCCCGGATGTCCATAAAGGAGGCCGGGCTGTTCTTTAATAACCTTAAACTCACGGAAAAGGAAAAGACTATTGTAAAACAGGTTTTAAAGGAGATAAGGGACAGGCTCGGGTTCTTGATGAGCGTGGGCCTGGATTACATTACTATTGACCGCGCTGCTTCAACCCTTGCGGGGGGAGAGGCGCAGAGGATAAATCTTGCCACGCAGATAGGTTCTTCTCTTACGGGTGTAACCTATATACTGGATGAGCCCACGATAGGGCTTCATTCAAGGGATACCGGGAGGCTCATTGATTCACTTGTTTCATTGAAGAACCTGGGTAATACCCTGATAGTGGTTGAGCATGATATAGCAACCATAAACGCGGCTGACCATATCATTGACCTGGGCCCCGGCGCGGGAGAACACGGCGGCAGGATAGTGGTTTCAGGCAGTCTTGATAAGGTAATGAGGTGTAAGAGCTCGCTTACAGGGAAATACCTTAAAGGTGAATTGAAAGTTCCGGTGCCTGAGGAAAGGAGGCCCGTAAAGCCTGATAGGGTTATTGAGATAAAGGGGGCCTCACAGTTTAACCTGAAGGATATTAATGTCAGGATTCCACTGGGGCTTTTCGTATGTATAACGGGAGTGTCAGGGTCAGGGAAGAGCACTTTAATTCAGGAAATACTGTATAAAGCGCTGGCGCGGTAACTATACCGGTCAAAGGATGAGCCGGGAAGGCACAGGGAAATCAGGGGGCTTAAGAATATAGATAAAATTATAGATATTAACCAGTCACCGATTGGCAGGACTCCCCGGTCCAATCCTGTGACGTATATCGGGATGTTCACGATGGTGCGGCAGTTGTTTGCCTGGCTCCCCGAATCAAAGATGAGGGGGTACAGCCCGGGGAGGTTCAGTTTTAATGTAAAGGGCGGGCGCTGCGAAGCCTGCCAGGGCGACGGCCTGATAAAGATTGAAATGCAGTTCCTGGCTCCTGTTTACGTTACATGTGAAGTGTGCAAGGGGAAGAGGTATAACAGCGAGACCCTGGAGGTAAGGTACAGGGGAAAGAATATATCCGAGGTGCTGGACATGAGTGTGGAGGAAGCCCTGGAATTCTTCAAGAATATTCCCAGGGTCAGGGAGAAACTTAAAACACTGTTTGATGTAGGGTTGGGATATATTAAACTCGGCCAGTCAGCCACGACCCTTTCAGGCGGCGAGGCGCAAAGGATTAAGTTGTCAAAGGAGCTTTCCAGGCGTTCAACCGGCAAGACCCTTTATATTCTTGATGAACCCACGACCGGGCTGCACTTTGCTGATATCGAAAAACTGCTTGATATCCTTCACCGGCTTGTGGGCGCAGGCAATACCGTGCTTATGATAGAGCATAACCTTGATGTGATAAAGACGGCTGATTATATTATTGACTTGGGCCCTGACGGCGGGGAACTGGGCGGCTGTATCGTGGCTGAAGGCGCGCCTGAAAAAGTGATGAAGAATAAGAAGTCATATACCGGCAGGTACCTGGATAAATACATGAAGAAGTAAATGGTTTTATTTAAATTTGAAAAATTCACTTGAAAAATACACAAATATTGATAGAATATAAACAAGGAGATGATTAATGGAAATTGATTTTAGTCTTTGGTACAGGGTTCTTGCCCCAAGGCCGGTTGTAATAGTATCAACTGTAAACTCCAGGGGGATATCAAATGCGGCCCCGTTTAGTTTTGTAATGCCCTGTTCGGTCAGCCCTCCCCTGATAGAATTCTCTTCCTCTCCGGGGCACCATACGGCAAAGAATATATTAAAGACCGGGGATTTTGTTGTGAATGTTCCCGGGCGCGGAGCGCTGGATAAACTATGGAAGTGTTCCGGGAACCTGCCTGCGGGAGTAAGTGAGATAAAAAAATCAGGACTAACGGAAGAAAAATCACTTAAGGTAAAATCTCCGGGCATAGTGGAGTGTTTTGCCCGTTATGAATGCAAGCTTCACGGCAAGTTCAGGACAGGAGACCACATAACCTTTGTCGGCAGGATTGTACGGGCATTTGTTGAGGATAAGTATTTCAAAAACAAGGAATTTAAAGTCCTCCAGGCTGACCCCCTGATGCATATAGGGGGGAAGAGGTTTGGCCTTGTGGGAAAAATAATAAAGGTGAAATAAAGAGGAGATAAAATGTTTCAACAATTTATACGCGGCGGCATAATGATGTACCCGTTACTTTTATGCTCTGTGTTGATAGTGGCTGTTATTATTAACAGAACAATGGTTTTCTACAGGGCTGAAACGGATGAGAAGCGTTTAATGATAAGAATAAAGGAATTCCTGGAGAAGGACATGCCTGAAGGCGCGATTGCCCTGTGTGACAGGATAGGCGGCCCTGTCGCGGCCATACTGAAGGCCGGCCTGGCTGAGCATGAAAAGGGTAAGGCGGCTATGGAGGAGGCTTTTGAGACAGCTGCCCTTTATGAAATACCAAGGCTCGAAAAGTTCCTGGCAATGCTTGCAACGATGGGGAGCGTGTCCACTTTAATAGGTTTCTCCGGCACAGTACTCGGGATGATAAATGCGTTTAACTCAATAGCCAAGGCAAACATATCTTCCCCGGCAGTTGTCGCAAGCGGTGTCGGGCAGGCTTTGATTACAACGGCTGCGGGGCTGTTGATTGCGATACCCGCAATAGTCGCCTACCAGTATTTCGTGGGGAAGGTTGACAGGCACGTGCTTGAGATTGAAAAACGATGCAAGGAACTTATTAATATGGTCATACGCATGGGGGAAAGAAAAAAGAAGGGCGGAGTAGAAAAAATATGAAGTTCAGAAGATCCGGCAGGTTAAAGAGAACGAATATTGGACCCGACATAGGGCCGATGGCGGATATAGTTTTCCTGCTATTAATATTCTTTATGCTATCATCTTCTTTTGTTATACAGCCGGGTATTGAATTGAATTTGCCCAAGACGGAAACCAGCCAGCCGCAGTTGAAAGACGACATGATCCTTATTATTGACAGTGAGCAGAAGATGCACCTTGATAACGAACCAGTAAGCGTCAAGCAGCTGGGAAGGGCGATAAAGGAGAGGCTGCCTCATTACAAGAATAAATTACTTATCATAAAAGCGGACCAGGACGTAAAACACGGGTTTGTGGTAAAGGTGATGGATATAGCCAAGCAGAATAATGTTAAGAAACTCGCCATTGCCACCGAAAGAAAGAAAAAGGGGAAGAGATAAACATTTAATCCGGAGAATACGGATTCACAGAAAGGAGTCAAATCATGTCGAATACGAGAGATAAGTTTCGTGGTGAGAAAAAGAAGGATGCAAAAATGAGTCTTAAGGAGAAGAGGGCTAAGAAGAAGGATAAGAAGAACGCATAGCACTGGTTGTCCGGGTAGAATGATTGGGGAAAGAAATAATAAACTATAAGAAAGTTGTACCGGTCATAGTAGTTTGTTTGCTTGTCATAATGTTTATTCAGGCAGTGCTCAGCCTGCGCCTGAAATCCCTTACCTTTGATGAAACTTCACACCTGCCGGCGGGCTACAGTTACCTGAAAACCGGTGATTACAGGATTAACCTGGAACAACCTCCCTTGATAAAACTCCTTGCGGGGTTTCCATTGCTTTTCATGAAATTAAATCTCCCCCTGTACAGTAATTACTGGAAAGAAAACTCACAGTACCAGTTCGGTAAATTCTTCATTTTTTATTCGGGGAACAATGCTGAAAGGATAATTTTCTGGGGGCGGATTCCCATGGTTCTGCTTGCGGTCCTCCTGGGTTACTTTATCTTCATCTGGACGGAAAGGCTTTATGGAGCCGGGGCAGGGCTGTTCGCGTTATTTTTCTATGTATTCAGCCCCAACATGCTGGCTTATTCAAGGCTGGTTGTTATGGACTTCGGCCTCGGGTGTTTCATGCTGATGGCGTGTTACCAACTGTGGAGGTACCTGGAGAAACCCTCGCCGGGCGGGCTGGCCCTTGCGGGTGTATTCACGGGGCTTGCGCTGGTTACGAAGTTTTCTGCAGTAATGCTTTTGCCCGTGTTCCTGGTGATGGCTGTATACAGGGTGTTTATTGACAAGAGGGGGATGAAGGTTATAACACCGGGTAATGATACTCCTGATATTACATCCGGGATACTGTTTATTGTAAGCGGATTTCTGGTTATCTCCGTTATATCCATCGTGATTATCTACCTGGTTTACGGGCTGAAGGGAGATGCTCTTGGTATGTATAAAAAAGGCCTGGATATGATATATTATAATCAGGAGCAGAGTTATAAATTCTATATGAACGGTAAATTTTCACCGGAGCCCTGGTGGTATTATTACCTTTTTGCCTTTCTTGTCAAGACACCCGTTCCCACGCTGATTATGATAATCTTTGCGGCAGTCCTTTTAAAGAAACAAAAACATGATTTATACAGGGAAATGTGGTTATTGTTACCTGTGTTGATTATTCTCTTTACCAGTTTTTTTGATGCGCGTAACCTCGGTTTAAGGAGGATACTGCCTGTTTATCCGTTTTTGTTTGTTTTTATCGGCAAGGTTGCCTCCGGAAAGGAACCCTGGTTATTTCCGGTAAAAAAGAATACACGCAATGTCATCATTGGGGTTTTATGTGTCTGGTATATTATTTTGTCGGTCGGGATTTACCCTGATTATCTCACTTATTTTAATGTCCTTGCCGGGGGGGCAAAAAACGGGATAAACTATCTTGATGATTCAAATATAGACTGGGGCCAGGATTTAAAAAGGTTGAAGACGTACATGGATAAGAATAACATACCGCAGGTTAAGCTGAAGTACTTCGGGACTTCTGATGAAAAGTATTATAAGATTAATTCAGTCCCGCTGGAAAACAGCGAACTGGTGAACGGTCCCAGGCCGGGTAATTACTATGCCATGAGCGCTCATTTCCTTGCGCGCCTGAAACTGGCGGTTATTGAAGGGTCAGTAAAAGTTGACTGGCTGAAAGAATACGAGCCCGTGGATGTTATCGGGAATACTATATACATTTATAAATTCTAGTGCTCTGTGACATAAATTCCCGATGTTTTTGCTATGGGATTTTGAGCCGCGCCAAAGCAACGAGAGGCGAGCATATCGGGAATATGTAAGCCGAGCGTTGCAAAGGCACAGGCCAAAAGCTCTTTGCCCTTCGGGAGGCTAAATTCCGGGCAACTTCTTCGTTGTTTCGTCGGTTACAATGCTACCGCATTGCGCCCTCCTCACGCCTTGAATTTGCCTCAGACTATAGCCTCAAAAATATCGGTAATTTATGTCACCGAGCACTAGTCTTTATTAAAGACTTTTTCAAACTTTTTTATCAGTCGGAAGGTGAAGAAATAGGTAAATGGTTTTGAGAAGTTGCCGAACTGGTCAACCAGGAGGTGTATGGTATAGCCAATGTTAAAGCCAAGCAGTACTGTATTGTTGCCGGTGATGTATATTATCCATAGTATTGCGGGAATCTCGTATGAATGAAGTATAAGGTAAAACTTTTTTAATTTATAGTTGTTGCAGGTTTCAAAGAAATCATTTATACTGAACTTGAATTTTGAATAGAGAAGGTAGTCCGGGATATGGTCAAGGTCAATAAAAACTCCCGTGAGCAAACAAGCTGTTGCGGAATATACCGACTTTGTCAGGAAATACACGGCTCCGCTTAAGGGTAATGAAATAAGAATGTGGTTTTTTAACTTAATTTTAAACTCTCCTTGAAATTATTGTTTAATTATAATACAATTCAGCAGTAATTTCAAGTGTGTAATTTCAGGAGGTTTTTAGCTTGGTTAAGAAAAGAAAAAATAAAAAGAAACCGGAGGCCCGGGGTAAAAAGCCCGGGGGGGGCAGGGCGCTTTCCGGGAAATCCACTTCATCAAAGAAAAAGGCCGTGAAGAAATCCCCGCATAAGAGTAAAAGAAGTTCCGGTAATACCGCGGCGGTTCATAAGCCTCACATTAAGAAAAAGAAGGCTTATGTGAAAAAAAGAGTGGAGGCGCCGGCGGTTATTGAAGAGAAAAGACAGTTGAGATTAAGGCCGGGCGCCCTGGAAAAACGCTGGGTTGGTATCGTGTGCGTAATATTCCTTGCTCTTGTTGTTTATTCCAATATTTATCAGAACCGGTTCATTTATGATGATACGGCTTTTATAGTGGAAAACGATTCAATCAGGAGCCTGGATAATATCGGCAGGTTCTTTGGGTCGTTGAAGTCCTTCTCGGCAAAAGGGAATTTCTTCATATACAGGCCCCTTCCAACGTTGACTTTTGCCCTGGATTACGGTATATGGGGATTGAGCCCGAGCCATTTTCATATACTGAACGTACTCTTCCATGTGTTGAACGGGATACTGGTTTACCTGCTCGCGAATGCGTTGATAAGAAACCGGCTTGGGGCTCTTGTGGCGGCGCTTGTGTTCGTGGCGCATCCTGTTCAGGTTGAATCCGTTACGTGGATAGCCGGCAGGAGCAACCTTATGTTCCTGGCATTCTACCTGGTGTCCCTGATTGCATATATAAGGATTCACGAAGTGAGAGAAGGGAAAAGGATTAAGTACATATTTATTTTACTTCTTTCTTTTTCTCTGGCGCTGCTGTCAAAGGAAATGGCGATTACCCTGCCTATTATCATCATCATGTATGATTTTTACTATGCGGACAGGGCTCGGTTCAGGAATGTACTGAGGAATATAAAATATTACCTGCTGCTCGGTGTTATTGCCGGCGGCTACCTGTACATCCGGTACACAGTCCTTGGAAGGCTGAGCGGCCAGAATGAATATATAGGAGGAAGCCTTTCCAGCGCGCTTCTTACGATGTCCAGGGGGGTTGTATACTACATTAAACTGCTTTTTTATCCTATAAAGTTAAGCGCCATTTATGTGTTATCCGTATCAAAATCCATTTTTGAAACGCCGGTGGTGTTTTCCATAAGTATCATTCTTTTATTATTAATTATATCCGTAGTATTATTGAAAAGGTCCAGGGCGGCGTCCTTTGCAATAATGTGGTTCTTTGTTACCCTGCTCCCGGTATACAATATAATCCCGCTTCAGGACGTGGCCATTGCTGAGAGGTTCCTTTACCTGCCTTCAATCGGTTTTTGTATCCTGCTCGGGTTGTTAGGCATGAAGATGTTCGGTATGAAAGAGAAGGAGCACAAGAGGAATGCGGGAGTTGTGTTTATTGTCCTGCTCGTGATATTCTTTTCATTAAAAACCATGAGCAGGAATACCGACTGGAGGGATGAGGAATCCTTCTGGAGAGCGACGGCAGAGACCGCTCCTGAAAGTGACAGGGTTTATAATTCCCTGGGTTATTTAAGCATGGGGAAGGATATAAACGGGGCAATTAAGTATTATGAAAAGTCACTCAGGTTAAATCCCGATAACTTGAATGCTCAAAATAACCTCGCCATAGCATACGCGGAAAAAGGATGGCATGAAAAGGCAATCAGGAAATTCAAGGATGTCTTAAGAAAAGATCCCCTTGACAGTTTTACTCACAACAATCTCGGGCATGTCTATATAAGGATAGGCCTTTACAACAATGCTATCAGGGAATGCAAAAAAGCCATAGAATTAAATCCCTCCAACAGTACTGCTTTTATTCACTTAGGGCTTGCCTATGAAAAGAAAAGGAACTATTCTGAAGCTTTAAACCAGTATAATATTGCCATTGAAAAGGACCCGGATAATCATAATGCCAGGGCCGGCAAAGAACGTGTGCTTAAAGCGCTCTACGAAAGAAAAATGAGAGTGTATTGAATAAAATGCGCGCTGCCTGTGTATATATGTGTGAAAGTAAAAATGCCTGACGTGAAAACGGAGAAAGGTGATTTTTAAATAAGTTTGAGCAACAGCGTAGCGGGAAGGGCCAGGTTCCAAATCAAAAGAAATATAAGAGGCTCTTTAGCAGTATAAAGTGTGATAATTAGAAATAATAATGATGTACTTTTCATAAATGAAACCCACATGCCACGTTGGAGCCCGTGGCGCAAAAAAGGATGAAAATCATCCCCTCACCCCAACCTCTCCTATCCGAGGAATAATGGATAGGTTGAAACAATTATAATTTGGATAGCAATGATGAAGTTTATTATAACATAGGATTGATGTATTATTTAAAAAATAATTATAAAAAAGCTGTCCAGGGATTCCAGAGATGCGTAGACATAAACCCACATACAAAAGAAGCGGTTCTGTCAAAGGAGAATATCAGTATTATTAATGGTATTATTGAAAACAGAGCTGTCAGCCCGGTTAATTAAAACGTAGAGACAGAGAATTTATTGTGAAATAATATTTCCAGGAAAGCAGGGGTTATTCTATTATGGAAAAAACGGTCAGAAAAAATAGCAGCACAATTCCTATGATTTTGATGGTAATAATATTACTCTCTGTATTTTTAAGGATTGTCTTGCTTGATAAAGTACCTAATGGTTTATTCTCGGATGAAGCAAGATTTGGTTATGAAGCATACTCGCTTATAGAAACAGGGAAAGATATGACTAATAAATCTTTTCCTCTGGTTTTTGACGCTTATGAAGACCCGAGTTCTGTAACAGAGGGGATGTTTACCTATATTTGTATTCCCTTTATTCATATCTTTGGCATGAATGAATTTGGAGTAAGAATAGCTTCGGCTGTCTTGGGAGTGCTAACTGTTTTCTTTATTTTCTTGTTAGTAAAAGAAATGTTTAATGAGAAAACCGCTTTATTGGCGGCTCTGTTATTATCAATATCTTCCTGGCATGTCCAATACAGCAGGATTAGTTTTGAGGTTATAGCTCTGCCTTGTTTTGTAGTAATTGGTTTGTATTTCTTTTATAAGGCGATTAATGAAAATCCTAAATGGTTGATTTATAGCGCAGTGTTATTCGCTTTGAGCATGTATTCATATTCGGTTTCAAAATTATTTATACCGCTGCTCTTGATGGCAATATTTTTCGTTTACCGGGAATATATAATTAAGAATAAAAAGGTTGTAATAAAAGCTCTCATATTCTTTGTTATAATCCTTATCCCTCTTATTAATCTCGCGCTATTTGACAGCGGGGACACAGCGGCAAGGTTCGACCGTATATCTATATTTACAAAGGGGCATGGTATTTTTGATTATACGATAATGTTTGTAAAGAATATGATTACATACTATTCTCCCGGGTTTTTATTCTTTAAAGGCGATCCGCTTATACGCCATTCAATAAGAGGTTTTGGTCAAATGCATATATTTCATCTGCCTTTTATTTTAATTGGGATATATATGTGCATAAGAAAGAATAAGCTGAAAAATAAATTATTATTGGCCTGGCTATTGATGTTTCCTGTTGCCGGGAGTTTAACATTTAGTGAAGGAGGGCATGCTTCCAGGGTTATTGCCGGACTGCCTTTACTGATAATACTTTCAGCATATGGATTATATAGTTCCTGGTCATACATAAGAAATAACAGGAGAAAATTAGCGGGTGTTTTTATCGTACTGGTTGCGCTCATAATAACATCTAATTCTGTAATATATTTTTATAACTACTTTGTCAAGTATCCTGAATATTCCGGGCCTGACTGGCTGTACGGTTATCGTGAAGCGGTTAATTATATAGAAAAAGTAAAGGATACATACAGAAATGTGTATATTTATGATAAACCTGATAGAAAAACAGAATATGTAAATATTTTATTCTATAACAAGTATGCCCCGGAGAAATTTCAAAGAGATAAGTTTCGGGGTTCAAAATATCGTTTTATTAGAATGAATGCGGATAATTTGCTGAAATTCTATCAAAGTGATGAAAAGAATGATTTATTCCTGGTAAGAGCATATGACCTAAAAGATATAAAGCCGGAACATATTGTCTATTATCCCAATGGCATGATAGCTTATAAGTTAATAAAATCCGGAACCGGGGAAACCTTTAATGAGGAAATTGCCGAGTACAAAGAAATATTGAAGAAAAATGTTGATGTACCGCTGGCGCATTTTAAACTGGGGTTTTATTACCACACTAATAATATGCCGGATAAAGCTCTGGTGGAATACAAAAAAGCGATTGAGTTAAAAAGAAACTTCTCTAAAGCTTATTTTAATATAGGTGTTATTTATCAGAATCTCGGCAGGCATGAAGAAGCAATTGACGAATATAAAAAAGCTATAAATGAAAACCCGGGGTATGCCGAGGCTTATAATAACCTGATTGCGCTTTGTAATGCCCTGGGAAATAAAGATGAAGAGTTTAAATATACAGAATTATTATTGAAGAAGAAACCGTATTCTTTTGAAGCTCATTTTAATGCTGCTGTTGAATATTATAATAGGGGAAAAATAGATAAAGCTATCAAAGAGTATAAATATGCGCTGAAACTGGAGCCGGATTTTCATAGAACACATATGTATCTTGGTTATGCGTACAACAAAAAAGGACTTCATGATAAAACGAGGGAAGAATATATAAAAGCGCAAAAAATAGTCAAAAGAAAATTAACAACGAATCCTTCTGAAGAACTAAACTCCGATTATCAGGAAATATGCAGGTTTCTTAAGAGATGAATAAAAGAACAGAAAATATATTATTAATAGTTTTAATTATTTTTATACCAATCCAGGCATTGACAAGTATAATATGGAAATCCGCAACCACGGATGAACCCGAGCATATCGCTGCAGGCTACTACTACTGGGTGACAGGAGACTTCTGGATGGGGAAGGAAAACCCGCCGCTGGTGAAATTAATTTCAGCTGTGCCTCTCTTATTTTTTAAATCAGAACATCCGGGGGAGAATAGAACTGTTCAGCAGGGTGGATATCTTGAATATGTTGATAACTTCATACATCATAACTATTTAAGCGCAAAAAAAATAATATTCATATCAAGAATCCCCGCAGTGTTATTAACCATGATTATGGCGTATTTTGTGTTTATATGGTCCCGGCGGCTATATGGTATAAAGGCAGGTTTTCTGGCATTATTCCTTACGGTGTTTTCTCCAAATATACTTGCGCATTCAAGGCTGGCGGCAACAGACATGGGAACTGCTGTGTTTATGTTTATTGCAGTTTATTGTTTTTGGAGGTGGCTGACATCATTTAAAAAGAAACACATGGTAGCTGCGGGAATTACCCTGGGCTTGGCTTTAGCTGCCAAATTTACCAGCGTAATTCTGTTGCCTTCCTTCCTGATTATTATTGCAGCGTATTTTATATTTCAAAAGCCCGATGCATTTAAAAACAAAACAGGCCGTTTTATATTACAGGTTATCGTAATATTAACCTTAGCAGTGTTGACTTTGGTTTTGTGTTATGGTGTGTTCTCCGCTGATAATTACTTCACCGGATTTAGAAAGGTGTCGGAGATAATAAGCAGGGGCCATTCTTCCTATCTTTTAGGTAATTACTCCGAAACAGGGTGGAGGCATTATTTTTTAATAGCTTTTCTTGTAAAAACTTCTGTGCCTGTTATTGTTTTACTTTTAATATGCATAATCACATATATACGGAAGAATAACAAAAAACAGGCTGTTAATATAAATAATTTATGTTTAATTATTCCAGCGCTGCTAATATTTTTTGTTTCGTCGTTCAGTCCCAAGCAGATAGGGCTTAGATATGTATTGTTAATATATCCATTTCTATTCGTTTTTCTTGGTAAATCCGCATGTGTTAAAAATAAATATAAAGCAGTTATAATATCAGTTCTTTGTGGATGGTATGTGTTTTCATCAGTAAGAGTATTTCCGCATTATTTATCGTATTTTAATGAGCTTGCCGGAGGGCCTGATAATGGATATAAGTACTTACTGGATTCCAATATTGACTGGGGACAGGATCTTAACGGATTGAAAAAATACCTGGATGAAAAAGAAGCAGATAATCTTATTCTATCCTATTGCGGGACAGGCAACCCATTGAATTGGGGTATTAAATATCAGGATTTGATGTCTCCACTGGGATTAACACAGCCAACACAGCATATAAATCAAATAATGGCCAATGGGGGAAAAGAATATTTAGCTGTTAGTTTGAATAATATGCACAGCCTTCTTTATAATGATAAAACTGTTTTCAATTGGTTGAAATCATATTCACCGGTTAAAATAATAGGCCATACAATATATGTATATGATATAACAAATGATTATAACTCGTATTATAACATAGGAATACTATATTATAAAGTACTTAACCATATTAAGAAAGCATTTGTTGAAGAAAATACTCACGTTGATGCTTTGTCAGCAAATATCTTGAACAAGTTAATCGCGGCTTTTGATAAAACAAAAAAAATAAACCCTGAATTCATAGATGTTTATAATTACCTCGGTGTTATTTATGCGGAAAACGGAATGAATAATGAGTCTATCAGGGAATTTGAGAAGATCATTGAAATTGCTCCTGAAAATAAAATAGTATATAAAAATCTTGGGTTAGTTTATAAAAAAATGGGGAATAAGAAAAAAGCTGTGGATTATTGGAAAAAATACATTCAGAAATACCCTGAGGCTCCTGATGTGAAAATTATTAAGCAGGAGATAGAGTATTAATTTCCGGTTAAAAATCAAAGGTCCAATTTAGAGAATGTATATCTATATGGAAAGTAATCTGCATTTCTATTCATTATTTCCAATTCCTGCCCACCTGACCCCCCTTTATCTTGACATCCTGAACCATTTAATATAATATATTATAATAAATGATTAAAATAATAGAATTAACCGTATTATCACTGTTGTTATCAGAAACTGCTCTTGCTGCCGTTATAATCAAAAGAACGGAATCAAATTATCCGGACGGCAATCCCCGGGAAGTTGTCTATTTTCTAAAGGATGAGGAAGTGGCAAGGGAAAGTTTTGATGAGGAGGGTAATATTTCCAGGCTGGGTGTAATGCCGGATGGAGTTGTGGAAGAGTATTACGATAGTAAAACCATAAAGGTAAAGAGCAGGTTCAAGAATGGCAGGAGGAACGGCAGGACCAGGGAATATTATGAAAATGGCAAGCCAAAAGCCTTGATAAATTATGTGGATGGGATAAAAAATGGTAAGACCAGGGAATATAATGAAAACGGGAAGCTTGAGAAGAAGATAAATTACGAGAATGGCGTGAAGTCAGGGCTTACCAGGGAGTATGATGCGAACGGTAAAATTGAACATGGATGGAATTACCGGGATGGAGTGCTTGAAGGTGTGAGTTACAGGTATTTTTCCAACGGCATGGTGCGCTGGGAGGAAGGCTACAGGGTTGGGAAGAAACAATACAGGAAGAAGTTCAGCAAGAAAGGCAGGATGATATCAAAAAAGGAATATGAATGATGGAGGTGAGTTAAAATCAAGGAAAGAATACTGATAGTTGATGATGAATTGTTTATAGTTGAGGGGTTGAAGGCATACTTTGAAATGGACGGTTATGAGGTGATAACAGCTTCAAACGGCAAGGATGCAATAGAACTGGCGAAAACCCGGAAGCCGGACCTGATAATGCTTGATATTATGATGCCGGACCTTAACGGCTGGCAGGCGTTGCAGGTGCTCAAGCAGGAAGAGAGTACCAGGGATATACCGGTTATTATGGCTTCCGTCATGGAGAAGGATGAAGATATAAAGATGAGTCTTTCACTGGGGGCGGTAGATTATATTGTAAAGTCCCAGGATGCGGATAAAATTGTTGATAAGATTAAGACAATCCTAAATGAAAAAAAATAATTATCTGGTTGGGCTGGTTGTTTTCCTGGCAGCTTTTGGTTTATATGTTAAGACACTTTGTCCGTCGATATATACGCAGGACAGCGGGGAGTTTATTACCACTGCCTGTACCCTGGGCGTGTCTCATCCATCAGGTTACCCGCTTTATAATGTCCTGGGGAAGTGTTTTTCCCTGCTCCCTTTCAGTAACCCCGCTTTCAGGGTGAACCTGATGTCCGCATTCTTTGGCGCGTTGACCGCGGCCCTGGTTTACTTCATAATCCTCAAACTGTGTTCTGCTGTTATCCCGGCAGTTATCGGCGCGCTGTTCTTGTTGGTTTCAAGGACGTTGTGGTTCCTGTCAACGGTTGCAGAGGTATATTCGCTGAACGCCTTTTTTACAGCGCTTATAATCCTGGTGCTCCTTCACTGGAACGGCAGGGCCGTGTACCTGTACCTGTTAGCCTTTCTTTTTGGCCTGAGTTTAACCAACCATCAAACGATGGTTATATGCGGGATTGCCTCCGGGTACTTCGTTCTGTCAGCCAGGAAGGATAATCCGGTATCCGGGCGGGATATTAAAGCCATGTTCCTGTTATTCCTGCTGGGCTTTTCACTGTATTTATACCTGCTGATACGCGCGGTAAAAGGGCCGGTTCTGTGCTGGGGCGCGCCCGATTCGCTAAACAGGTTTATAAGGGTTATTATGAGGTCGGATTACGGCATGATGGAAATGGGCGCTTTCAAGGATACCGCCCGCACTTTTGATTTGATGATGAAGCAGTTATATGGATACTTTACTTCTCTTGCCGGCCAGTTCAATATTGCCGGTTTCCTTACA
>JAUXBS010000046.1 GCA_030619245.1 Clostridia bacterium
GCAGGTTGACATCACGAAGCCGGGAACGATAAACACTCTGTCGGCGCTTGCAAGCGACACGACAGGCTGGATTAATCTGCAGTGGCAGGCGCCGGGAGACGATGAATACACAAAGGACATGAGTACCTGCACTTTCCACATCAGGCACTCAAGCACGACACCTATCACAAGCGAAGCTATATGGTTATCTTCATTGTACGGCGTTAACATTGGTTCCCATAACGTTAATGCCAATAGTTTAAGGATATACAATATAACGGGCCTGTTGGATGATACAACCTATTACTTTAACATAAAAACCTCGGATGAAAGGAATAATACGTCCGAGATGTCAAATACCGGGGCTTTTGCGAAGACAAAGGATATCATGCCGCCCGCCGATATCGCTGACTTGATAGCTTATCCGGGTTCAAGGGAAGTGGAAATACTGTTTACGTGGACCGCCCCGGGAGATAACGGTACTGTCGGTAATATAATCGGCGGGAAGTACTGGCTGAAGTATTCAACTGATCATGCTATAGCCTGGAATAAGGACAATCATGACAGGGAATGGTATGCCAATACTTCACCGGGCGATTACCAGCAGTATTCTATAAAATTCTCGACCGATGTGGAATATGGCACGACGTATTATTTAAGGTTATGGATGACCGATGAAACCGGGACTCTCTGGACGGGGATATCAAACGGGGCAACGTCGTATACGTCAAATGACATAATGCCAAGTAACATCACGCACCTGGAAGCGACTGCGCTGACGGGGCTCGGCAATCAGGGCAGTATAATGCTTACCTGGACCGCGCCGGGAGACGATGGCATAGTCGGCACGGTCAATACTTATATTATCAAGTATTCAACCGCGTACTTTGACTGCTCAACGGACAGTTCCACCTGGAATGCGCCCGGGCTCCATTCTGTTTCGGGACTCCCGTCGGGCCCGCCGCCGTCACCGCAGAAGTACGGGACGGTTCAGAACATGACGGTATCCGGGCTTGCCAATGAAACAACGTATTACTTCGCCCTGCGGGCAATAGATGACAGGTTAAATGAATCGGGAATATCCGTTACGAAATATACTGTTACGATAGATACGATACCGCCGTCAAAACTTGTGGTTTCGAATCAGCCTCCCCCGAAGGAAGAGGCGCTGCAGCTCACCTGGACGGCTCCCGGTGACAACGGTGACGAGGGTGACATAGTGGGCGGCGGGTACTGGATACAGATGACCACCAATCCTGCTGAGACATGGGATGAAACCGGCAGCAAGCCGTACCACTATAATATTTACATAGATACGGATGTAAGTCCCGGGACTAATTGTGTTCAGGTAATAACAGGATTGATGGATGAAACTACTTATTACCTGTGGGTGAAAATAAGGGATGAAAGAAGCCCCGATGACGCTTTTTCGCCCTGGTCGGGACTTCCGGATAAGACAATCGGTTTCACGAAAATAGACGTGTTAAACCCGGCTACGATTACTGATTTGTCAACGGGTTCAACCAATTACTGCGTGGTTGAACTTTCGTGGACATCACCCAGCGATAATACAGGGTGGATGGATAACTTCAATGCGGAAGAAAGCACTATATCGCCGAGATATGAGGTAAGGTTCTCGTCAACGGGATCGATTGGGGATACAACGGATTTCAACAACGCTGTTCTGGTTTCAATGTCAATGCTGCTGGCCGGTTCAACGATCCCGTGCCAGGCGGGGATACCGGAGAAGTGGATAATCACGGGCCTGACCAACCATGTTTCATATTATTTTGCAATAAGGACTTTTGACGAAAGACGGAATGAATCCGGCATTTCCACTACAACGGTGATTGTTCCGCCCGATTCAATTCCGCCTGTCATCAATTCCTATACTGATATAAGTGAAATCAACCTGACGGGGAACTGGATTGTCATCAGGGCAATGGCAACGGACAACTTTTCAGGAATAACGGACGTTGATTTACACTACAGGATAAATTCAACGGGCTCCTATACAAAGTGCAGCATGTACAGTAATTCCCCTTCCACTTCACCTGTTATCAACTACGGGAAGATAATACTGTCCACCTCAACGGCCATAGACAGCGTGCAGTACTATGTCAGGGCTGTTGACAGGTGCTGGAACGAGGTACTGAGTACGTCGGAAGGAGGGCGCCGTTTCGGGACGCCGGGATACGAGCAGGCCCCCTTATCGCCTCATACTATCACAGTATCAACGGTTACCTGCGGTGTCATAGGCACCGGTGGCGGCATTGTGCAGGTTGAGGACGGCAATTCACTTGACGGAACGACCAGGCTCATTATTCCTGAGGACGCACTAATTCGGGGAACGACTATCATGATTTATACGCTTAATACCGGGGGCCTGACACAGGAGCAGATTGACAGCGCCCAGGACGATGAACGCATAAAGACCAAGACGCCGGTTGCGCTGGTAAGGCTGGAACCCGACGGCCTGTTTCTTTCAGAGAACGCCACTTTCTACATTTTGTACATGAACAATGAAGGGAATGATAACCTTGTTGACGGCACCCTGGCTGTTGAAACGGACTTGAGAATCTTCTCCTGGGATGGGTACATGTGGAGGCTGAAGAACAGCACCGTGTATCCGCATACGGTGGCGGATGTAACCGTTAGAAATACCGTTGCAACGAAGATAAGCCACTTCAGCGAATACGCGTTGTTTGAAATTGATGTGGCTGAGCTTTCGGATGACGATAGCAGGCCGAAGGAAAATATCATAACGCCTAATGGCGACAACATTAATGATTATGCTGAATTCAGCGGGTTAACGGGAAATTATATAATTAACATACTTGACGTGAACGGCAGGATAATATGCAAGATTAAAAGTTCAGATGCCGGGGACAGCCCTTTATGGAGGGGGACTGATGCCGGCGGGAGTACGGTTAACAGCGGTTTGTATATATACCAGATAAAAAACCTGGACGATACAAGTAAGCCCGTATTAAGCGGTGTCATTGTTGTAGCGAAATAAATTTAATTATTTTCCTCATTCTTGATGAGTGAGGAATAAGATAAGTAGTATTGATATAACAGAATAATTAAGAAGAGTGATGATGATGAGAAGTCTGCGAAAAAATCTTATTTTAGCGACAGTGATTTTCATTGTTGCCTGTAACCGGATGACGGAACCCGTTTATTCCGCATTTGATATTTCGGGCTGGGGGGCGAGGCCGACAGGCATGGGGGGCGCTTTTACTGCCGTCAGCGATGATGCGAATGCAATATTCTGGAACCCTGCGGGTATTGCCAGGATGAAGTACGGCGAGGCAACGTTCATTCACTACAAGCCTTACTCTTTCCTTAATTTGAAGAGGTGGGACGATGAGAAGGATGAATACGTGAAAGCGAAACTGGGGATGAATTATCTGGCAGCTGCGTACCCGATGGGAGAGGCAGGTTCAGTCGGTTTGGGCTGGGCGAATTTCAGCGGGAAGGCGCTTTATTATGAAAATGCCATATCCCTGAATTATGCCCGGCAGGTAATCGGTTCCGGCGCGGTGGAGGAAAGGCGGAGGTATAGCAGGGGAAAGCAGATGGATGTGTTTGCCGGGTTGGGCTTCAAATATGTTAATCATGGGTACGGTATGGATGAGAGGACGCTGAAAGACCCTGTTTTCGTTAATGGTTTATCAACGTCAACGTCAGTGTCCGGACTCACTATGGAAATCGGTTGTATTGCGGTTATTGAAGAAGATATTTCAATTGGGCTGGCAGTTAAGAATATTATACCGGTGAACCTGGGATTAATGGATAAAGAATTACTGCTCCCGGAAATCAGGCTGGGAGGCGCCTACGAGGTGTATGATAACATTACTCCGGCGCTTGATATTTTATACAGATTTGGTGTCCCGGAAGCGCAGAGGTTCAATATCAGCTTGGGCTGCGAGGCCTGGTTCTTATACAGGACTATCGGAGTGAGGGCCGGGGTGAACCTGGATGAGCTGGGTATGGGTTTTAGTTTTCGCAAACTCCAGGAAGTTACCGGGGTGCAGGCGGATTATTCCTTTAATTTTCCCTTCAGGGTGAGCTCACATTTTGGGACTCACAGGGTTTCAATTACATTCCAGTTTGGCGAGTCTCTTGGCCTTGTGGCAGTGGAAGAACAGAAGAATTTGGATAGAAGAGATAAGAACGCGCTTATTGAGCAATACTATGAACAAGGGGTTAGCTATTACAGGGGAGGTAATTACAGGGCAGCCATAAGAGAGTGGAGAAAAGTGTTGATGCTTAAACCAAACCATAGAAAAGCAAAAGATCTAATTAATAGGGCTAGAAGCAAAGCGAAATAAAGTGATATATCACACCTTGACGTAGCGACGATAAAATGAAAATAGTGCTTGACAAAAAGGATAGGTTGTGGTATAATAGTCTGATTAACGTTGAAAACTCAAGGGATTTTTGTTATTTTAAGGAAAATTTAAAGGCAAACCATTAATGTTGGACTTGCAGTTGAATAAATAACGTCAGGTAAAGGGTATCTTTTCATTTATTAATATTTAATAGATAAGTATGTTTGGGGAATGAAATGGCGAAAAATCTAATAGGCCTTGATATAGGTTCTCATGGGATAAAACTTGTCCTTTTAAAAGGTTCAGGCAGGAAATTTTCTCTTGTAAAATGTGTTAACCAGCCGTTCTCAGCTGTTTCGATTTCGGAACTTTCCCCTGAGGAGAGGATGAACCTGATGGTGGGCGACCTGAAGAAGATAATTTCTGAGAATAAAATTACAGTGAAGAAGGTTGCAACATCCGTTTCAGGTAATTCCGTAATAGTGAGATACGTAAAATTTCCCAAAATGCCTCCTGCGGACCTGGCTAAATCAATCCAGTTTGAAGCAGAGCCGTATATACCGTTTGATATCAGGGAAGTTAACATCAGTACCCATGTTATAGGGGATGTTATGGAAGAAAATGTACAGAAGATGGAAACAGTCCTTGTGGCAGCGAAGAAGGATATATTACAGGAACGCATGGCTGTTATTGAAGGAGCGGGCTTGAAGCCAACCGTGATTGATGTTGACGCGTTTGCGCTGGAAAACGTATATGAATTAGTAAGGCAGGAAGATGAAGAGGATACTGAAACAGTCATGATATTTGATATAGGGGCTGCCACGTCAAATATCAATATTCTTGAAAAAGGAGTTTCAAAGGTTGTAAGGGACCTTTTCATAGCCGGTAACAGTTTTACCAATGCCATCCAGAAAGGCATGCAGGTGGATTTCAACACTGCCGAACAGATGAAGAAGGAAAAGGGTATAATAATGCAGGATGAAGAAAAGCCTATTGAGGACGAAGCTGATATCCAGTTTTCCATGAGCATGATGCCTGTACTGCAGGAACTGGTTGGCGAGGTACAGCGTTCCATTGATTATTACCAGGCGCCCACTGAAGGGGAAGTAAGGGTGGAAAGAATTATTCTAAGCGGCGGCAGCGCTCTGCTGAAGAACATTGATAAATACCTTTCAAAGGAATTGAATATATCCGTTGAAATATGCAATCCCTTCGTTAATATAAATATAAAAGAACATCCCGGTGAATTTGAGGAGAAGGCCCCGGTATTTGCGGTGGCGCTGGGGCTTGCTTTAAGGTCAGAGGGGGATATAAAGAAATAAAATGATAAAAATAAACCTTCTGCCAAAAGAAATACTTGAGAAAGAAAAAGGGAAGAAACTGATATTCCTGATAGCCCTCGTATGCGCCGGGCTGGTTTCGGTTGTCCTTGGAGTTTATGGTATGAGGGTTATTAAATATAATGGCTTGACTTCCAGGTTGAAGGTTGTTGAGGGCAAGCTTATACCCCTTGAAAAAGTGATTAAGCAGGTGGACAAAATTGAAGAAGAGAAGAAGAAACTGAATACAAAAATAGGGGTTATAAATACCCTCCTGACGGAGAGTCTTTTGTATCCCCACCTGATGCAGGATATTTCCGGGCTCATTCCCTGGAATGTATGGTTAACCGAATTGAAAACAAATTTCAAGAAGGATGCATTAATTCTCAGGTTAAAGCTTTATTCAACGAATAATTACGGTGTAGCCAGGTTCACCGCTTTACTTGAGGATTCTGAAAAGTTCGACAAGGTGGAAATGGGGGATGTTTCTTCCGTGCAAACGGACAAGGGAGTTGAAATAAGAAATTTTAGTATAAATTGCGTTTACATTCATTCGGATAAAAAAGGTTAATACACATGGCAATAAAAATAGATTTCAGCAAAATAGATTTCAAAGATAAGAATGTCCAGAACCTGATAGGCGGCGTCATGCTGGGTATCTTTGCTATATGGGCGTTCTTTCATTGGGTTTATGGGCCCATGGGTGTCAAGATAACGGACCTTGAAAAGAAAATACAGGAAAAAGAGACTAAACTTGAGAAAATCCGGAAAAAGGCTGATAAACTGCCTGAACTTAAAAAGGAATATGAAATACTTAAAGGTGAACTGTCTAATGTTGAGAAGAAACTGCCAAAGAAGAGCAATATTCCGGAAATACTTAAGATTGTTACCAGGATCGGCCGGGAATATTCCATTGATATTACGAATTTCAAGCCCCGGAAGTCAACCAGGGAGAAGTATTATACTACGTACCCGATGGGGATGGGGATTAATACAACTTATCACAGGCTGGGGCTTTTCATGACAAAAATGGGACAGCAGGAAAGGGTGATGGGTTTTAAGGATTTAAATATCTTCTCGTCAATGGATGAGGATAATAACGTGAGTATGACTATCGGTTTTACGCTTTGCGCGTATACATACAACGAATGAGGAAGGAATCAGGTTGAGGGGGATGAAAAACTAAGTCGGACAGTAATGAAGCAAAATATGAATTTATTAAAATGAAAAACTTAAAAAATATAATAATTAATGTACCGCTAATGTTATTGTTTCTGGTTTTATTCGCCGGCTGCGGAGGAAAAGAGCCGGAATATACGGCGAGGAAGCCGGTTACTTATGTGAAGAAAAAACCTGAAGCAGAAAAAAAGGAAGAAAAAAGATATGTATATAGAACAAGAAATAGAAGGAATCCTTTTATTCCCCCGGGCATCAAGAGCGCCAGGTCATCCAAGGTGGGAGAACTTGACCTTTCAATGCTTGAATTAAAAGGAATTATGAAATCAAAGGACGGGGGAGGAAAATACGCCCTTATTGCGGGGCCCGGAGGGAAGAGTTATATTATTAAAGGCACAAAACTGATAGGGTTAGATAATAAAGTTGTTAAGGGTGTTTCCGGGACGATTAAGGATGACAGGGTTATCCTGGTTACGAAGAGGCAGTACATGCGTGTATTGAAAATAAAAAACAAGAAATCGGGGATTTCATTATCCGATATTAACATAAAATAGGAGAAGGAGAAATAATATATGAAAAAGAATACTAACAAACTGATTTTTCTGGCGGGTTTTATTGCGCTGTTGTTCATGATGTTTAATCGAACTATGCTGGCTGAAAAGAATACGGCTCCCGCTTATAAAGAAATTAAGGGCGTTACGGTAAAGAAGGTTAATGATTCCAGGTCGGAGGTGGTTATTGAAACAACGGGGCTTATCAGTAAGTACCGTTGTTTTAAGATTATGGACCCGCCCAAACTTGTAATTGACCTGACAGGAGCGAAGCACAGCTGGGACAAAAAGAACCTGGACGTGAATAATCCGCTGATTAAGAGAATAAGGACCAGCCAGTTCCTGGATGAGCCTGAAAAGGTTGTCCGTGTCGTGCTGGATCTGCATAAAGAAGTGAAGTACGAGGCGATGAGCACGTTAAAAAA
>JAUXBS010000265.1 GCA_030619245.1 Clostridia bacterium
GTTGAATGAGAACAGGCAGAAGTTGTTTCAGTTAAAATTTGAAAATAGCGTTGGAAAATTAAAGAACCCCATGAAAATAGCTCAACTGCGCCATGATATTGCCAGAATGGAGACGATTTTGAATGAGAAGAGGATGGAGAAAAAATGAAGGAACGCGGCTTAAGAAAAGTATTTACGGGTAAGATAATAAGCGATAAAATGGATAAAACCAGAATTGTACAGGTGACCAGGACCATAAAGCACCCTTTTTACGGGAAGGTTATGAAGAAAACAAAGAAGTTTGCTGTGAACGACAGCAAGAATGAAAGTCATACCGGGGACAGCGTGTCCATTGTTGAAACAAGGCCTCTGAGCAAAACCAAGAGGTGGAAGCTCCTAAAAATCATACAAAAAGCTTAAGAAATAATTCTGAGGTAAGAGGTAATAATGATTCAGGAACAATCAAGATTAAAAGTGGCGGATAACTCGGGAGCGAAAATAATACAGTGTTTCAAAGTGCTTGGCGGCACGAGGAGAAGGTATGCAAGCCTTGGGGATGTAATAGTTGCCAGCGTGAAAGTTGCAATTCCCCGGAGCGCCGTTAAAAAAGGGGAGGTTGTAAAGGCGGTAATCGTCCGGGTTCATAAAAAAGTAAGGCGTAAAGACGGTTCTTATGTTCAGTTTGATGATAATGGCGCGGTGTTAATTGATGCTGGGCTGGAACCCAGGGGAACAAGGATTTTTGGCCCTGTCGCAAGGGAACTCAGGGACAAGGGATTTGTTAAGATTATATCTCTGGCGCCGGAAATAGTGTGAAGATTGGAATAATACAGACATGATGACAATCAAGAAAAAAGATAAGGTGATTTTAAAAACAGGGAAAGATAAGGGGAAAACCGGTGAGGTATTAAAAGTTTTCCCTGTAAACAGCAAGGTTATAATCAGTAAAATCAATTTTATTAAAAGACATACCCGTCCAACACAAACAGAACCGGGCGGTATCGTTGAGAAAGAGTCACCCGTTGATATTTCAAATGTGCAGCTGGTTTGCCCGAAATGTAATCAGCCTACGCGTGTGAAAAAGGATAAGTTGAGTGACGGGAAAAAAATAAGAATCTGTAAGAAATGCGGTGAGATGATTGTATAATCCAAATTTAAAGGAAAAGTATAATAAGGAAATTATCCCGGTGATGATGAAAAAATTCGGGATGAAGAACCGGATGGAAGTTCCCGGGTTGGAGAAAATAGTCCTGAACATCGGAGTTTCCGCGGCAAAGGATGACATCAAGATTCTTGATGAGGCAAAGGAAGAGCTTTCCATGATAGCAGGACAGGCTCCGGTAACGACGCGAGCCAGGAAATCAGTGTCAAATTTTAAGCTCCGGCAGGGCATGCCCATAGGCTGCAAGGTGACTTTACGCGGCTCAAGAATGTATGAGTTTCTGGACCGCATGGTGAATTTTGCTCTTCCAAGGGTGCGTGATTTCCAGGGAGTTTCCAGGAAAGGATTCGATAAACAGGGCAATTTTAGCATGGGGATGAGGGATGAACTTATTTTTCCCGAAATAGATGTTAACAAGATAACAAAGCCAAAAGGGTTGAGCATAACAATGGTGATTTCAGCTAATCCTGAACAGTCGGAGGAGCTGCTGAAAATGTTTGGATTGCCTTTTAGAAAAAGGAAAGAATAACAAGGGGAAGGTTTCAATGGCAAAGAAAAGTTTAATAGCAAAGCAAAAGCTTACTCCTAAATTCAGTACCAGAACATACAACCGCTGCCGCCTCTGTGGCAGGTCCCGGGGTTTTATGGGGGATTTTGGTTTGTGCAGGTTGTGTTTCAGGAAACTGGCTCATAAGGGTATGATACCCGGTATTACAAAATCAAGTTTTTAAGGAGCTTCTATAAATATGTCTATGAATGATCCGATTGCAGATTTACTGACAAGGCTGCGAAATGCCAATGCAGCGAAAAAGGACAAGGCTGATATGCCCGCTTCCAAATTAAAGGAGGCCATTCTTGAAGTTTTGAAAAAAGAAGGGTTTATCTCGAACTATAAATTAATTTCTGACCATAAGCAGGGGATACTGAGAGTTTATTTAAAGTATTCACCGAAGGGGGAAAGAGTTATCAAGGGTATCAGGCGTATTTCAAGGCCCGGAAGAAGATGCTATAAAAAGCCA
>JAUXBS010000123.1 GCA_030619245.1 Clostridia bacterium
ATAATGGTACCAGGGAACAACAAGCCCGCCAGCCTGAAGACCATTATCCCGCAGAAGGCATGTAATAACACATTAAACAACCTGTACAGGGACGGGTTTAAATCCGCCAGGAAGTAATACAGAAAATACGATAAGGTTGCTATTGGGCGGTAACTGAACTCCCTGGAAACTTCGAAGTACTGCGCGCTGAATACCTTTGGAATATTTTCTATGTTCCGTATTGAAGGATTCCCGGCGATATATCCCGTATCATCGGATACGAATCCGGCCTTAAACGAATTACTGTATACCAGAAGGGCTATGGCAATAAAAAGAAACGCGCACAGCCACTTATTTTTTAACAGGTTTTGAACGGTAATCATAAATAACTGCCTTTCAATTAATAAATTAGATATTAACAAATGCAAACATTACTTACAATAAAAAAATACCGGGACTAATAAGATTTATTTTGCAGGGGGAGTAAAAGAAAGCGATATCTTGAGCGAAATGACAGGGGCGGCATTATGAGCCGAAATTCATACCTAATGAAGTGAATGCGTTCAGCACAGGCAGAACAAGCTTTAATATTTTATAAAAAAGTAATTTTGGTTTTTGGAATAACGGCGAATCTTAAAATGAGGCTAAACCTCCCGGAAAGATTATTGAAGTAAGTGTTATATAAACCTTCATACAGTAACTTTCTTAACATTTATTTTAAAATAGCAGCCCTGTCTTCCGAAAACATCTCCATTGATTCCAGTAATGCCTCATACTCCTTGAAACTCATGAGTATTGCTCTTTTCTTGCCGTGGTTGGTAATAATGTACTTGTTAAGCTCTTTGTTTGCCTCTCCAACCATTGCATCAAAAACAACTCTTGCCTGGTTCACGTCAAGTTTTCTAGTCATCGTTTCATACCTCTCTTTCCCGGTTTATTACTGCTTCCTGCGATTTCCTAACTTCAATACAATTATAACACAGGCATATGATAGATGTGTAATACTAACGTGAGAATTGTGTAAGAATTAACGTTCAGGCTTTATGTGTCTTTGCCTTAATTGGCCGCAGCCTGAGTCGATATCATCTCCCCGGCTCTTCCTTATTGTTGTCTTGATGCCCGCTGAAGCTAATATTGACATGAACCTCTCAACGGACTTTTCGGGTGGTTTTTTGAATGGTAAATCCGCAACTCTATTATAGATTATTATATTCACCTTGCATTTAATATCCTTCAACATCTCTGCCAACATACCGGCATCTGCCTTTGCATCGTTAAAACCTCCTATCAGGAGGTATTGAAAAGTAACCATCATCCCGGTTGCTTCAATATACCTGTCAATTGCATCCAGAAGCCGTTTAATAGAATATTTCTTATTAACAGGTATTAACTTGCGTCTTTTTTCATCGAATGGACTGTGAAGAGATATGCTTAGTTTATAACGTTTTTTCTCGGAAATCAATCTGTTTATTCCTGTAATTATCCCTGATGTGGAAATCGTTATCCTGCGGGGCGACATGCCCGCGCCCCAGGGTTCTGACAGAATCTCAAGCGCCCTGAAAACACTATCGTAATTCAGGAAAGGCTCTCCCATTCCCATCAGAACAATATTGGTAATGCCCCTGCCTGTTTCCTTCACAGCATCCCTGTTCATAATCAGGTACTGCCCTACAATCTCATCAGCAGACAGGTTCCTTATAAAACCCTGTTTTCCGGTAGCGCAGAACATACACCCGAGCGGGCAGCCAACCTGCGCTGAAAGGCATGCCGTGTTCCTCTTTTCATACGGGAGGAACGCTGATTCAATACAGTTGCCGTCATTTAATCTGAACAGGTACTTGCTCGTACGGTCCCTTTTTGAAACCCTCCTGTCCTGAACCGAAACAGAAACGACCCTGGTTTTTTTATTCAGAAAAGGAATTAAACCTGAAGGCAGGTCCGTCATTTTCACCGGGTCAAAAACATTCTTTTTGTATATCCACTTGAAGACCTGGTCCGCCCTGTACTTCTTATCGCCTGAAGAAACCATGAACTCCCTGGCTTCCTGTAATGTCTCACCTGTAAAAATAAACATCTTCATTATATATCAGTCTCACCTGGTAAATTTGGCCGCAATCTCAACATGGTATGTCTGCGGAAACATATCAATAGGGACAAGCGTTTCCAGTTTGAACCCGGCCCCGGCCAGGCTCTTCAGGTCACGGCAGAAAGTGCCCAGGTCACAGGAAACGTAAATAACTTTTTTTGCCTGTGACTTTTCTATCCATCCAATCACTTTTTCACCGGCCCCCTGCCTTGGCGGATCAAGCACAATCACATCCGCATTTTTCAGGGCGCCTGATTTTTGCAAAACATCCTCAACCCTGCCCTCAAATAATTGCAGGTTCTCCAGTTTATTCAACCCCGCATTTTTTATTGCATCGCTTACGGCAGCAGGGTTCTCCTCCACAAGAAATACCTTTTCCGCCTTCCCTGCAAGAAACATCCCTATCATCCCAACCCCGCTGTAAAGGTCCAGTAGCACCTCACTGCCCTTAAGCCCCGCCATGGATTCCACCACCCGGCACATTTCCTCAGCCTGGGTTGTGTTGGTCTGGAAGAACGTCCCTGCTGAAACAATGAACTTCACATGCCCTATCTTCTCTCTTATAAAACCTTCTCCTTCAACACAGTGGAATTCCCTGCCGAGAATAACATTATCCCTCCTGCTGTTTATATTAACCAGCACCCCTTTCAACGAAGGAATTTCCTTCATAAGAATACCGGCAAACTGCTTTTCCTCAGGGAACCTTCCCGTTGCAGCAACGGTAAGAATGGATGTTTTTTCCAGCTTGCTTATTCTTACGATTAAATGCCTTAAAATTCCCCTGTGCGTTTTCTCGTCATATATTGACAGCTTGAGTTTCCCGATAACTTCCCTGGCATATTTTATTATCTTATTACCCGGCTCCATTTCAAGAATACATCTTTCAACCGGTACTATCCTGTGGCTCCCCCTTTCATAGAACCCTGAAATTACCTTTCCGTTCCTTATCCCAAGCGGCTGCTGTATCTTGTTACGGTATCCAAACGGGTTACTGCACCCTATTACGGGGCTTACCTTGAAATCCCTGACACCTCCCAGGTGGGCTATGGTTTCGGACACTATGTTCATCTTGCAGTCAAGCTGGTCCGCATAAGAAAGGTTCTGCCAGTGGCAGCCACCGCACTTTTCAAAAACAGGACAGGGAGCCTTCACATACCTGTCCGACTTCTTGATAACCCTTTCAACCTCAGCGCGCCAGTAATTCTTCATTTTTTTGGTTATCTTCACGTCAACTTTATCTCCGGGAATCACTCCCGGTACGAAGACCGCAACCCCGTCAATTCTTCCTATGGCGTCAGGGCCGTAAGTCAGTTTGTCAATCATCATCTCCATCCGATTCTCCTTAAACACATTTAAATAGAATTGTGGAATATATCAAACTAATGCAAGTAGAAAAGTAACCGTTACCGTAATTATAAACACCTGCTGCATATTATGACTTAACCATTTTATGGAGGGTATGTTTGCGGCAAAACTTGCAGTGTTTATTCAGATCAAGTTTCTTAGGTTTCTTCTTTTTATTTCTCCTGTATGTATAAGTCCTATTCTTGCATTTCGTGCACTGTAATGTCATCGTAACAGAATCTACCTTAGCCATCTTTTACTCCTTAATAAGTGATTTCTCTTATTATACTAAATATTCCCCTGTTGTCAATTTATTTTTGCCACAAGCGGAAAGGTAAACAATACAGGGCTTACGGATGAGGAGTTATTGCAAATATTATAATTTCCCCTCTATGTTTACCATAATAGAAAAATATTCTGTATGCGGAGGGTGTATCCTGCTCAGCATAGGCTTCAAAAACTTTTTCTTCATTGGGCCCCTGCAAAGAATAAAACTCATGAGTTTGCAAGCTGGGATGCCGAGGATTTGACTCCAAATATTTAAGTGCCTTTGATACTGCTTTAAATCTTTTCTTTAAGCCTGGAGAGTGTTTGAATTGTTTAAGAGCATTCTTTGCCGTTAATGTGAAACTTAAGGAATATATCATAAGCCTTTCAGAAAAGAATCAATATTTTTTACCCGTTCTGTTTTTCCTGTTCTGGATTCTTCCAGCCCTTTGCGGATTTTTTTAATAACTTTAGGATTTCTATATACCCATGCTTCACTGCTGGGCACAGAAACAGTCGGCCTTAATAATATATCCCCTGTTTTGCTTATAAATATTTTATACGCGTCAATGCTCATTTTTTTCTTAAACAATTTTATTAGTTTATTGCCTAATGTAATCCTATACTTTGAATCGAGCGACTTTGTAGTATATGAGTTAAACTCTTCATTAATGTCTATCGTTTCATTATTCAGCGCTGTTTGGGTTGCATGTGTTTTCATCTCATCCTCCTTTACACTATTATATCACAAAGTAGGATAATTGTCAAGTGGAAATGTGGGATAATGGGATATTTTAGATATTTAGGAATAATTCATCTTTCTACTCCTCTTTCTCTGTCCCTGTTAATACAATATTCGTTCCTGATAGTGCTCTATGACATATCTTTATATGATACACCTTTTTCAAAATATGAAATTGTTATTGTCTCTGATGATTTGGTTATATAACCATTCCTTGATATGCTTATTGTATAATCATTACAGGGAACATCTTCAAAGGCATATTCTCCGATAGAATTA
>JAUXBS010000140.1 GCA_030619245.1 Clostridia bacterium
ATTACCGAGGGCATGAAGTTCAACAGTATATTTTTTTGACAGTGAAACAGCTTCCTTATTAAATACTCTTGAATCATACCACTTATGCACTGAACTGGCAATAAACACCTTTTTCATTTTTAACTATAACCTGAAAACCTTTTTAATATTTCTTTCCTTTATCAGATTCCTCGTATCAACAACCAGTTTGCTGTTTTTTACTATGAACCCGGCATCATAGGCA
Organism: Clostridia bacterium; assembly: GCA_030619245.1. GTDB lineage: Bacteria > UBA6262 > WVXT01 > WVXT01 > JAUXBS01 > JAUXBS01. Next base: position 224 of record JAUXBS010000140.1, read on the forward strand.
TCATGCCCTGTTGTTATCAGCACCAGGTCCGCAGACTTCAGTTTTTCCGCGGTCAGTTCAACGGATTTATAAATCTTATTATTTATATTCAAAACAGGGACAAAGGGGTCGTTGTACTGTATACATGCGTTCTTGTGCAAAAGCATGTCTATTATTTTTAGAACGGGAGATTCCCTGATATCCCCTATATTCTTCTTGTAAGCCACTCCCAGCACCAGGATATTCGCTCCGTTTAAACATTTTTTAGAATTATTCAGAGCATAAGTAATTTTTGTTACCACAAAATGCGGCATCGCCTCATTAATCTCTCCCGCCAGTTCAATAAATCTTGATGAGAAATCATATTCCTTTGCCTTCCAGGTAAGATAAAACGGGTCTATGGGAATACAATGTCCCCCGAGGCCCGGGCCCGGGTAGAAAGGCATGAAACCATACGGCTTTGTGGCCGCTGCCCCTATGACTTCCCATATATCTATATCCATCCTGTCACACAGCAGGGCCATCTCATTCACAAGAGAAATGTTTACCACCCTGAAAATATTTTCAAGCAGTTTCTCCATCTCGGCAACCCGGGGCAAAGATACAGGGTGTACTTTCTTGACTATTGTACCATAAAACAGCCCCGCCAGTTCCGTGCCCTTTTTTGTCAGGCCTCCCACCACTTTCGGAATATTTCTTGAAACATGCTCCTTATCCTTAACTCCCGGGTCCACCCTCTCAGGGGAAAACACTAGGTAGAAATCCTTTCCTGCTTTCAGCCCCGACTTCTCCAGCGCGGGTTTCACGACCTCTTCGGTTGTGCCGGGATACGTTGTGCTCTCTAAAATTACAATCATATCCCTGTGTATATACTTCACTATTTCACCCGTTACCCCCTTCACATAGGAAATATCAGGGTTCCTGTGCCTGGTTAACGGAGTGGGGACACAAATAACAACAATATCCACTTTTTTTATTACAGAAAAATCGTTAACCGCCTTCAAATTACCGCTGTTTATGACTTTCTTCAGCTCAACAGCCTTCACGTCATCAATATACGGCATACCCTTATTTACCTTGTTTACCTTCTCTTCCTGCATGTCTATCCCCAGGACAGTAAATCCTGCTTTCGCAAGATTAACCGCAAGAGGCAGTCCAACGTATCCCAGTCCGATGACAGAAACCACAGCTTTTTTACTGCTGATTTTTTCTTTTAATCCCATTTTCCCGAACCTCCTTAAACACTTCTATAAGTTTCCCTGCGTTTATCTCCCAGGTGAAACCAGCCCTGACAGTATTTTCCGCATTCCCTGCTATCCTCCCGGAAAATTCCCTGTCCTTCAGTAATCGCGACATTGCAGCCGCCAGGCCGGTCACATCCTCCGGTTTGACTAAAACCCCGTTTTCATTATTTACTATTACATCCTCAATCCCCTCGCCCTCACAGGCAATAACGGGTTTCCTGTTAATCATCGCTTCAAGGTAAACCATGCCAAATGCCTCATTCCGGCTCGGCAATACAAAAACATCGCATATGGACATATATTCCATGACTTCCTGATGAGTTTTACCACCGAGAAATTCAACCTGCTCCCGCAGGTTCAATTCAGCAGCTAAGCTTTCAAGCTTGCCCCTCTCCACTCCATCCCCTATTACTAACAGGATTACATCCGGAATTTCCTTAACAACATCAAACAATGCCCTGATTGAAAAATCTATCCCCTTCCGGGCAATCAAATAAGCAACACTCAAAAGAATCTTTTTCCCGTAGTATTTAGCTTTTAACTTGCTCTCCCCGCTGAAAACATCCTTAATATTTATACCGTTATCAATAGATTTTATTTTTTCATTATCATTACAGTAACCGGATGTTAATCCGGACAATTTCCTGCTTACTGTTATAATCGCATCAGCATTATTGAACACCTTCTCAACCACCTTCCGGCGCTTCCGGTTCTTTTTGACAGTATTATAAATATCATTACCATGGACTGTAACCACAAGCGGTTTGTTATAATATTTATTCACCCGCCCGGCACCACAGCCGTCAGGCAGGGCCGTATGACTGTAAATTATATCAAATTTAAAACTCTCATAGATTTTTCTTACCAGCCTTTTTATCCCCAGATAATAGAACCAGCCGGCCTTTTCAAAAAGAATACTTTTAGGGAATGTCAAATACCTGGGATAAAAAACCTCTATCCCCTTCCTGTCCTCCTTCTCCGGAATCTGAGAATACCTTTTCCATTTATCCTTTAAATACCTTATCGGAAACGGCGACCACGGCACCGGTGAAATCACTTTAACCTCGCAGTATTCTGCCAGCGCTTTTGCTTGTTGTTCAACAAAAACCCCGTAAATACCCGACATGCTATTGGGATACATGTGCGACAATATCAGGACTTTCATCATTTTCCTTTTTCACTTTCATAGCTCCGAATGAAATCAACAAACCAAAAAATATCCAAAAAATATTTTCGAAAATATTACTATAAAAACAGAATACCGCCATGAATGCCCACCATATTGCCGCCAGGGCGGTAAATAACAATCTTAATTCCTTATCATCAACGGTCCTTTTAAAATAACGCATTAACCTGATAATGGATAAAAACAATAAAACGGAAATAATTATGCCGAAAATTCCGAATTCTGCCAGTATCGTAACCGGCAGGCTGTGTGATTCCGTCACATAATGAACCCCCGCTCCTTCCCTCCTGTCCGCTGCGGGGATTGCCTTAACAATATATTCATAATACCTTACGGGGAACCCCCTCCAGCCTATTCCTAAAGGCCGATTTAAAAACATATCAACCCCTGCTTTAGCCATTTTCAATCTCTTTGAATCCCCGGATTCATCTATATTTACAAGCACCTTCAACTTGTGCCTTACATAAACCCCCACCTTTGGAATGGAGGATAATACCATAACAGTTATAACACAAACAGCCATGAAAACAATCAGCTTCCTGAATACCCTCTTCCCCATCATAATCACTACAATACACCCGGTAAACGTTCCAAGCCAGGCGCTTCTTGAAAATGTCATAACCAAAGCCGAACCTATTAATACCAGGGATAATATTGCTTTTTTTTCTTTCCTGTTTTCCAGCAGATAAGAGAATAAAACAAGAAAACCAACCATCAGTATTACAGCAAATTTATTCGGGTCCAGGAAGAACCCGGCTGCCCTGGGTATACAGGCGGTTTTAGAAACACCCACCCTTGCCAGAGTAAATACCAACCCGCCCGTAGCCATCTGAAAAAAAGCAATAATCGAACATGCAATACCCAGTCCAATTATGTATTTTCTTAACTCCATGATGTCCTGCCTTGAATATTCCAGGCTCCCCACCATAAAGAAAACTACAAACAGCGCAGCCAGCCGTAAAAAATCCACAACCGCCCCGGAGCCCGCCGGAGTATAAAACAAGGAAATACCTGAAAACAGCACAAACACAAGAACTATCTTAAAAACAGGATTTTTTAGTACTTTAAACCCGGGATTTTTAATGAATTGTATTAGCCATCCCAGCACAAAGAACAGGACCACAAAATGAAAAACAGTAATATGGCCCACATATTTCACTGCCGCCAGCCTGCCTATAAAATCAAGGCATGAAGCGAGGATTATCCACCTGACCCCTTCTTTTGGGTCGGTCATTGTACGCCAACCAATGATACCAAGTAGTATTATTACCAGTATGTACGCTAAATAAATCATTACCCTGCCCCTCTTGTATTCAATCCCGAATAATTTATGCTGAATCGTTTTATCATCATCTTACCAATGCCTTTTCAATGCCATACGGGAAATTCATGAATGCGCTTATATCTTCAACCACCGTTCTATTCATGGCCAATGCAAGGCCAGCCTAATAATAATTCTTTCCGGACATCGCGCGCCCTGCTTTTTCCAGCTTTGATTTTATTTCTTCTTCATCAGGAAATACCAACAACAGGGATTGATACCAGGACAGCGCCTCCCTGTAATCCTTCGCATCATAACTGTCATCCGCTTTTTTTCTGATACTTTCCATGGCATCAGTCATATCCTTTATATAGTATATTTTTACCTCTTCCGAAACATCAACAATGCGCTCCGCTTTACTCATTATCAGGGTTTTTTCCGCTTCGTTGAATAATTTCTCCTTCCTGCCGCTGTATGACCTGTGAAGAAGCTTATTATCTATAAAAAT
>JAUXBS010000194.1 GCA_030619245.1 Clostridia bacterium
ATCAATGGCCCTTACAAAATTCTTTTTCCTCATGTCTACTGCATTCTTGATGGCATAATTCGAGTTAACCGCCAGGTCTATTTCCCGGTGAGCAAGATTACTGCCATTTTTGTCATACATCAACTTAACAACCGGCTTCATCGGCAGGGCGCTGTTTGTCCTTACCACCCTGGCTATCTCTCCGCTTGTTAAACTGACAAAACCGCCAACAGGATAAAAAGTCAATGCCTCCACCAGCGCCTTAACCACGTCTGCCCCGTACTTGTTATCCCCTGTCCTGACAAGAACACTCATGGCTTCAGTTGATATAATACTGTCTCTATGCTTTCTCTTATGCGTAAGAGCCTCATAAACATCAACGATACCAATTATCCTTGCAAACTCATCAATCTCATTGCCTTCCAGCCCCTGCGGGTATCCGCTGCCGTCTACCCTTTCATGGTGCTGGTATATTGCATTGAAATTTATATCCTCATCCGTATATCTCTTTGAGATTTCCTTTATTTTATCCCTCCCCTTGTTCGGGTGTTTCATTATCTGCATTATTTCCTTAACGCTCAGTTTCGCAGCCCTGTCAATCATCGGGTAAACGTCAACCATCCCTATATCATGCAGGAAGGCGGACACCCCAAGCTTAATCAACCTGTACCTTTCATAACCCATGCACATCCCGAGCTTAATGGCTAATACACACACATTCACGGTATGAGCAATAAGATAATTATCCGGGGTTTCCTGCCTTGTCATCACCAGCATTCCTCTTTTATGGGATGACATACTGTCAATAATCTTTATTACATATTTCTTGATTTTACTTGTATTTGACAGAATGGTTTTATTGCTTCCCGTCTTAAACATCTTCTCCGAAAACGATATAAGCTCATCATACAGCAACTTGTCAGCATTGCTTTCTATTTTATCCGTTTCATTTTCTGTAAAATCCTCTTCCGCGGGAGCATTAGAAACCTCTCCTCCACCGGGAATTTCTTCACCATGTTCTTTTATAATCACATCGCCCTTGCCGGTCCCTGCAACCACTCCCCTGTCAATTATACCTGTTTTCTTCTTCTCGCCTCTTATCAGACTCTTAAGGCATGCATTATCTATCTTGCCCGGGACCCCTCCCGAGATATCGTATATTTCATCAAGCGCTTCATCACTGAACACATTTTCAGCCACTGCCCCTCCCGCCTTCACCTTGTACCTGATATACTCCTTCGTTTCATCAATGCCCATTGGGTCTATAAGGAACTGCGCAAAAGGATTCTTCAATATAGCCCCGCTGTCCACCAGGTTGAGAAGCCCGGGTTCCCCTGTCAGTATTACCCTGAAAAACACGTTTTTGTTCATTGAAATATTCTGGAACCACTTAATAATCCCGTCACTGTTGACATGGTTTTTTAAATAATGCGCGTTATCAATAAAAAGCAGGTGCTTCTCCTTATTCCTGTTGATATATTCCTCTAAGCTGCTTAAAGCCTTCTCTGAAAAAACATTGCTCTCATCCGTCTTCCGGCTTGTTTTATACGGTTTTGCCTTCACTGAAATCACGTTATACCCGGTTTTTCTATAGTGGTCTGTAAGGTACAGGTTAAGGTACGTCTTGCCTGAGTTCTTATCACCCAGTATAAGGATAAGCCTTCTCTTCCTGTTGATTTCCTTATTAACGCCATCTATTATATGAGATATATCATCCGAATGGAACATATTCCTGAAGTATAAATCCCTGGTAAAAGGATTGTTTTTAAAACCCCAGTATTCTAACAATAGTTTTCTCCCGGTCTATCTTATTATTTCGATTATAGTATTTATCAAAATATAAATCAAGTTTTCTTTCAAGTTAACGCAGGCTGCCTGGCTTTGCCCGGTACAGGTTCCGCCTGCGGCCGCCAAACATAACGCCCATTAGCAGCCGCAACCTTCAGGTTGCGACAAAGATTGAAATTCCCATGCATAAATTCAACTCAATAGTGTTTTTAGCTTTGACTGGTAGTTTTCGGTGTTCTTGATGATTTTATTCATCATATCAACTGCTTTGTGCGGGTGTTTCCCGACTGCGGTTTCCGCGGAAAGAAGCAGGCCGTCGGCCCCATCCAGGATTGCATTTGATACATCGCATACCTCCGCCCTGGTAGGCAGTCTTTCCGTCCTCATATTTTCCAGCATCTGAGTGGCAACGACAACGGGCTTGCCGCTGCGGCGGCACTTCTTGATTATTTCCTTTTGAATCACCGGGACCTTATAGATAGGCACACAAATGCCCAGGTCACCCCTGGCAACAATAATCCCGTCCGCTTCGTTTATGATATCATCAATATTAGCTAACGCCTCCCTGCTCTCCACCTTCGCGAATATCCTGCATGAAGGATGCTTTGGTCTTACTATATCCTTAAGCAGCCTTATATCCCCGCCGCTACCCACGAAAGACTGGGCAATGTAGTCCACCCTCTCCCTTATCGCCACCTTTACGTCCTTCCTGTCCTTATCCGTCAACGCAGAAAAATCCAGCTTCACGCCGGGGATGTTTATCCCCTTGTTGCCCAGCAGTATCCCGCCGGTTACCACCTGCACCCACAGGGCCTTCTTCTCCTGCTTTATAACTTTTAGTACTATTTTACCGTCGTCAATGTAAATCAGCGTATCCTTTTTTATCATCTTCAGGGAACCCTTATAGTCAAAGGACACATCCCCGGCTTTACTTTCAATGTCGTCCTGCGCGAGGCGGAACCGGTCCTTTTTCTTCAACTCAACGGGGTGGGCTAACTTCCTTACCCTTATACGGTACCCTTCCAGGTCCTGCATGATTTTTATCGCGCGCTTCATCTTCCTGTTCAGGCTGCGTACCATTTTAATACTGCGCAGGTGCCCCTCATGAGTACCGTGAGAAAAGTTGAGGCGGACTATATCAAGCCCTGAAAGAATCATCTTCCTTAACACTGCCTCATCATTGCTTGCGGGGCCCAGCGTAGCGATTATTTTTGTTCTTGCCATAATAAAGCCTTCCCTTCAATTATTGAAAAATTATACTTCTTTTTCTTAATAATGTCAAATCCTACGGGTCTCTCTTGGTTTTTTTAGCTATATCTCCAATAAACTCTGAACTCTAACACGAGGAGGAAGATGGGTATCAGAATACTGCTGGTTGCTTTAATTATCTGTAAATCCAATAGCATAACTTACTGGGTCACCTGGTAAGAAAATATCGACGTGAAA
>JAUXBS010000192.1 GCA_030619245.1 Clostridia bacterium
GAGAATTTTTGGGTGAAATTTTGCTTTACGGAGGAAGTTGCGGAATCTCCGGAAAATATATAAAAAGCTTGACATTACTCAGGGTATTGAGTAAAATTACTCAGTACCCTGAGTAGATTTATTTATAGTTTCTTAATTCAGCGTTTTATATTTAAGAGGAGGCCATAAGTATAATAAAATATTAATTTCTTTTTACTATACGGGGATAAAATGTATAAAAGGCCAATATTTTTTGAAATCATAAAAAGACTTAATGAAAAGAGGCAGTTTATCCAGGTTCTGGCAGGTCCCAGGCAGACGGGTAAAACGACGGTTGCAAAACAGGTTATGGAGGCGGTTGATTTTAAGGTGCATTATGCTACGGCCGATGAACCTGTATTAAAAGACAGGACCTGGATAGAACAACAATGGGACACAGCGCGCCTGAGAACAGGCGGGGCAAGAAAAAGAGCATTACTCGTTCTGGATGAAATCCAGAAAATCCCGCACTGGTCAGAAATGGTGAAACGTTTGTGGGATGAAGTTTCGGTTTCCGGCTGTAACCTGCAGGTGGTGGTTTTAGGTTCTTCACCGCTTCTTGTTCAGAAAGGGCTCACCGAAAGCCTGGCGGGACGGTTTGAAATCATTCATGTTACTCACTGGTCGTTCAAAGAAATGAGCAAGGCATTTGGCTGGGATATTGATAAGTATATATTTTATGGCGGGTATCCCGGAAGCCATAAATTAATTAAAGATATTAAACGCTGGTCAAATTATATTTTGGAGTCATTAATAGAAACTACTGTTTCCAGGGACATTATGCTTATGACCCGGGTTGATAAACCAGCGTTACTGCGCCGGCTCTTTGAACTGGGTTGTACTTATTCAGGGCAGATTCTTTCTTATAACAAAATGCTTGGGCAGCTGCAGGACGCGGGCAATACAACCACACTTGCTCATTATTTAAATTTACTTGAAGGCGCTGGTTTACTGGCAGGCCTATCAAAGTATTCTGGCCAGAGTGTCCGCCAGAGGGGGGCCAGCCCAAAGTTTCAGGTTCTCAACACGGCTTTAATAAGCGCTCAATTACACCTGTCTCTTGCAGAAGCCAGAAAAGACGGTCAGTTATGGGGCCGCATTGTTGAATCGGCAGTTGGCGCTTCGCTTGCAAACAGCATTAAAGGTAGTGAACTGGGGTTATTCTACTGGCGGGGAAATAACCGCGAAGTGGATTTTATTTTGAGCAGGGGGAAATCAATTGTTGCAATTGAAGTAAAAAGCGGTAGAAAAAAAACAGATTTGCCGGGTATTGAATATTTTTCAAGAAAGTTTAAAGTCAAAAGAAGATTATTAATAGGAAAACAGGGGATTTCTCCGGAAGAATTTCTTTCAATACATCCAGGGAAATGGTTTGATTAAGGTCAATAATTTGATTGACAAATACGGGTGTTTTTGATATTTATATTACGGTTAAAGGATATGAAATACAGAGCAATCCGTCCAAAATAAACGGGTGAATTAAATGAATAAACGCATGGTTAAATATTTTAAAGAAATACCGGTTAGTTCCATTAATGTGCCTCATCCCAGGGAAAGGGACGGGGAGAGATTTAAGGAGCTGGCCCGGAACATGGAACAGCAGGGATTGATCCATCCAATCAGGGTTAAAAGAGAGGCCGATGACCGGTATACCCTTGTTTTTGGAGAAGGCAGGCTTACCGCGGCAAAAAAACTTGGCTGGATGTTTATTTTCGCGCAGGTTGTTGAAGGGATGGAGGACCATGAGATATTGCTGGAATGGCTGACTGAAAATTTACAGCGGGTTAATATGAGCCCGAAGGACAAGGCGATAAACATAGCAAGGTTAATTGAAAAACATGGGTATACGATAAAACAGGTTTCGCATAATACGGGTTTAAGCGTCAGTTATATAAGGAACCTTTACGGGGTTGTACGGGATGGTTCACAGAGGTTAAAAAACGCCCTTGACAGGAATATGGCAAGCACGGCCGGAAACATTGCCAGCAAATTCAAGGACAAGAAAATCCAGGATGGCATCCTGGATACCTTTAAAAAGGAAAAGGTGAGTAAGCAGAAGTACCAGAAGGCATTCGTAAGCAGTATAAAGAAGGGCGCGAAAAACATCAAAGATTCAATGGAATCCATCCGGAAAGAACTCAGAAGGATGAAGGAATTAATAGAAATCTCCGAAGCCAGAAAGCAGGCGATTATACCAAACCTGGAAAAGTTAAAGAAGGATAATAAATTCATCAACAAGTTAAAAATCTATAGAATCAGAATCGGTTAATTAGAATAATGAAAAAAGAGATTATAGAAATAAGCCGGGATAAACTGAAGCCCAATGATATTATAAGGGCTGATATCGAGTCCAGGACATTTGATTATAATATTGATACCCTCCGGGATTCCATCAAGGCCAGGGGGGTCTTGACTCCGCTCCTGGTGGCGCAGGATGATAGTAAATATATTATTATTGACGGAAACAGAAGGTACGCTGCCGGGGTTAGAGCGGGTTTAAAAATATTCCCCTGTATTGTTTCAGGGTTAAAGAAGGATGATTTTGCCGGGATAACGGAACTGGGGTTCTCGGCGAATGAACTGCGGCAGGACCTTACACCGTCACAGGAGACAGAGGCATTAAGAAGAGTTTGCGAGAAGGGCGGCCTGACACTGGTGGAGATAGCGGAGTCTACGGGGAAAACTATTGACCAGTTATTTAAAATGAGCAGTAGGAAGAATCTCCATGAAGAGGTAGTGTCAATGTTAGATGAGGGTGAAATTTCACGGAGCGCAACCCATACAATGACATCGCTTTCAAGAGAAGAACAGAAGGAAGTAATGGATACATTTGAAACTCTTGATATTCAGCCAACTCAACGGAACATAGCATTTTACAGGGGACAAAAACACGGCCCCAGCGCAAAGAAACCTGTTTCCGAGAAGGTTATCAGGAAAATACAGGATAACATCGGTGTCCAATCTGAAGAATTAAGTCATTTGAAGAAATATTACAGGGATTTACAGGAAGAAATAAAACAGGCGCATGAAATTGTAAAGAAAATATGGAAAGTCCCTGAATTGAATGATTACATGAAAGAAAACCATCCGAAAATCCACAGGGATTTCAAGAATGTGCTGAACGTACTGGGATACTGAAGAGAAGCGCGTTTATAAACCTTATTTTATTGACTTAACAAAGGGATTTACTATAATAAAAACTGCGGACATTGTAGCCCGCGGCAGTATTCAGGCAGGACATATTAAAGATTGAAAAAAAAGGAGGTTATGCATGAAAACACTCAGGTCTTTAGGTTCGCTGGCTTTCGTAATC
>JAUXBS010000001.1 GCA_030619245.1 Clostridia bacterium
ACCTTCAATTCCCAGGGCGTATACCTGACAGTGGCGGAATCGGGCAGCCTGGTATCCGGTGAGAAGGAAATATATGTACGGATTAGCAGTAACACTGCATACGGTGACATAACCATAACGGCCGGTAAGGCGAGATTAGTGCTGCCTGCCGGTATAACGCTTGATAATTCTGCGGTAATAAGCATTGTAAACATAGCAGACCTTTCAAATAAGCTGGCGGAGGGAGATGATTACATAGCGGAACTGGTGCCTTTAACGACGTATGAGTTTACCGCAAAAAACAGCACGGGTACGGTGGAACTGAACTTTTCCACGGGTACGGTTACGGCTGTGATAAACCTGCCGTATCCCGCAGGCAGGAATCCGGACTTAATCTGGATGTTCTATTACAACGCTGTTGAAGGGGAATGGGAGAAAGTGGAAGGTAAAGGGGTTGACGCTGATAAGGGTGTAATAACTTCTCCTGTAAGCCACCTGTCAATATACTGCCTGATGGAGGTTGATACGCCGGGCGCGCTTATAATAACAGATTACGGTAATTACCCTAACCCGTTTAATAACAGCACGATGTTCTTCTACCAGCTTGGGAACGATGCGTCTGAGGTGACAATAAAGATATTCACGGTAGCCGGGAGGCTGATAGACAGTATTAACTGTGAAGGCAGGGTTTTCGGGTATAACGAGAAAGAATGGGCCGCGCCGCCGGATATCGCGGGCGGGGTATACCTGTGGAAGATAACCGCGTCAAGGGATTCCGAGAGTAAAGAAGTTATCGGCAAATTAATGATAATGCGATAAAATAACAGTAAAATCATAAAATATCCGTCTTGATAATTTAATAAATAACTTGACAGTTTACCGGTAATTTTGTATATTCTTGCCTATGTTATTAAGAAAGAAAATAAAAGCAATAAAGATAACTTTTATTATTATATCATGCCTTTTCTTCCTTTCAGGAAGATGCATTTCCTCGCAATTAACCGAAAAATTGATTGAAGCAGGATTGGATTTTATTTCAAATCCCGGTGATTTTATATTTGACCTGCACCATGATACTATGGATTATACTCCCCTGCCAAAGAACAAGTTCCTGGGAATACACACGAATATACTGCTCCTGGCAAATCCGGCCCTGATGAACAGTGTTACGGTAAAAGTTGCTGTTGGCGGGGAGAAGATGCTTCCTCAGGTTGGAGCTTTCTATGGCGCGTGGAAGACACTTGCCCTGGATATGTTTTCGGGTTCCCTGGGAATGTCAACGGCAGACCTTTCGGGTTGGAGCGCGGGGTTTTTTGTTGCAATAAACGTTGATGAGGATACACGGTTGTTTACTAATGTTAATTACTCAAAGTTCAACTTGAATATTGAGCTTGAAGAGCCATTGATTATTATAGAAGATGTTCTGGAGTTCCCCGGGCTTTCCGGGGACGCGTATGATACATTTATTTTTACCGGGATAGAGTGTACGGTTGGTGAATACAGGGATAAGATAGTCATAGCCCAGACAGGTTATGGAATAAGGACTAATAAAATAGTTGCCAAGATTCTTATTCATAAAGGGACAATGGAATTTGGTTTAACAATTTATCCGGAAGGATTGCTTGTTATACATCCGGTTTTAAACATGCAGTTCAGGTTCTAAATAATGAAAAAGAAAATATTTATAACTTTATTAATGATTATAATGGTCTTGAAAGGGTTTGCGTTTGCCCAAATAGAGGCAGAGCAACCGATAGCGGAAGAGCCGGCAGTGACAGAAGAAGTTACGGAAGAAACTGCTGTTGGTGAAGAAGAAAAGTCAGGAGAGGGAGTTCCTAAAGAAGAAGTTGCAGTGGAAGAGCCGGCAGTGGCAGAGCCGGCAGTGGCAGAGCCGGCAGTGGCAGAGGAAATAAAGGAAGGGAAACCGGCTATAGCCATACAGGACTTCAATGCTCAGGGTGTTTCCAGCTCAGAGGCTGCTTTTATAAGCGATTTTTTCAGAAGCGCCCTGGTGTCCTTAAAGGCGTTCAGGGTTATTGACAGGGCAAACATGGAAAGGATTCTGGCCGAGCAGGGGTTCCAGCAGACCGGTTGTACCACTCAGGAATGCGCTGTCCGGATGGGAAGGCTTTTAAATGTTAAAAATATTGTATCCGGTAATTTCGGCAAATTAGGCGAATTGTACCAGATGACCGTAAAGGTTGTGAATGTTGAATCAGGAGAGATAATATATACTGACAGCGCAAGCTGCCCATCTACGGATGAACTGCAGTTAAAGACAGGGGAACTGGCATCAAAAATGGCAGCTGCAATAGGAGTGATTCCTGAAGAAAAGCCGGAACCAGAGAAGGAACCTGTCAAAAAGGAAATTACTGAAAAGGAAGTTGAATCCGAAACGGTAAATAGGTTTAGAGTGCCTGAGTTTCCCGAAGATGAGTTTGAACCGCCTGTTAGATTTGAAAGGGTTGGAAGGCCCCCGGTTTTTGCGAGAGAGCCGGAGAAGGGAGGCATTGCGCCGTATTATTCTTTCCAGTTCAGTGAAGGGATGGCGTTTCCTGCAATTTCCTCGGGTTCGGTAAGTAGTGACTGGTTTTTTGCTTCAAACCTGGTAAACGACGCAGGATTTATTCTGAAGCCGTCAGAAAGGTATTCCCTCATGGTTTTCTATGAGTTGAAGTATACAGGCCCCGGCCTTGAGAGGCAGGAAGGCAGGGTCTTTTCCGAGAAAACGATTGACCATATAATGTTCGGGCAGTTACAAATCGGTATTACGGACAGGTTGAAGCTAAAAGTGGTGCGTAATTATATGACTGAGTTACAGAGGTCCGGTACAGACGAGGAATGGACAACAGGTATGTATAATTTCAACCGCACCGGGACAGATATAAGGATGGAACTGAGTAATGTGCTGGGAGGTTATAAATTCTCCATGGGATTGCAGAGGAATTACCTCAGTTTCCCGAACTATTTTAACCCGATAATACAGGCCCAGATGGGGGCAGCGTTCAGTGAAGCGGGTGGTTTCCAGGACCAGATTGCCTATGCAGGCGTGATAAGCCTTACGGGGAAGAACCTCAGGATAACCTGGAAGCATGAAATACAGGATTATGAAAAGCAGAAAGTTATATGTTCTAGTGGAACGTACAGTGACACGTTGCTTCAACAAGACAAAAGCTCGGCGTTGAATATATCCGCAAGACTGGGGAGAAGGTTCTCTGTCAGTCCCGTGTTAATTTTAAAGAAGAAGTCCTCAAATCAGAATTACCTGCACTTTGAAGACTTTCTGGATATAAGCCCGGATTTCCAGGCCGAGTACTACAATTATATCCAGGGAAGTATTTCAACGGTAGTAAGGTGGAGGATATTCCCGGAACTTGAGTTATTCTGCGTTCCGAGGTATGATAGGAGATTATATACCTCAAGGAATCCGAGAGATGTGAATAACATTTTCCTGACACGTTCGCACCAGAGGAACAATGCAATAATAGTTTCAGGCGGGTTTACACGTTTCTATGATAAGGTTTCAAGTTGTTCGGTTTATTATACTTATGTAAAGCAGGAATCCAATATGAAATATGAAAAATACACGCCGTATAACTACACAGGCCAGTACTTCGGTATAAGGTTTAACTTTACTTTCTAATCCACGGTTTAAAATCCTTTAAATTACAATTGGTTTTTAGCAATTAACTGAAATTTTAGCATAAGCAAGTTGATTATGCGGGGATGCATCCCAGTCATAGTAAGTGATTAAATTCCGGGAGGAAGGGTTCTTCCGGATTTTTTTATTGCAATAATAGATATTTTAAGTAATATAGGGGAGGAAATATTCAACATTGGAGAAAAACTATGCTTTCAATAGGTTTGTCAAGCGCAATTTCCGGTATTGACGCCTACACGGTAAAGGTTGAGGTTGATATAAGAAGGGGGTTCCCGAGTTTTGCAACAGTGGGATTGCCCGACAAGGCAGTAAAGGAATCAAAGGAAAGGGTAATAGCGGCAATAAAGAACTCGGGGTTCAGGTTTTCAACTGAGAGGGTAACCGTTAACCTTGCTCCAGCCGATATTAAAAAGGAAGGCGCTGCTTTTGACCTTTCTATAGCACTGGGGATGCTTGCAGCTTCAGGACAACTGCCCCGGGATATATTGAAGAGGTACCTGGTGCTTGGCGAACTTTCACTTGACGGTAGCATACGAAGTGTAAGGGGAGTTCTGCCTATTGCAATACAGTCAAGAGGAGAGGAGGTAGAAGGTATTATAGTGCCTGAGGTGAATAAAAAAGAGGCGGCTGTTGTTGATGGTGTCAACGTGTATCCCATGAAGAACCTCAGGGAGGTTGTGGATTTTCTGAGCGGCAGGGCTGAAAAAGGGCCGTATAAACTGGATGTCAATAATGAGTTCAACAGGAGCAGGAAATACGGGTTGGATTTTATAGACGTGAAGGGGCAGGATTTTGCCAAGAGGGCTATGGAGATAGCCGCTGCCGGCGGGCATAATATACTCATGATAGGGCCCCCGGGTTCCGGCAAGACCATGCTTGCAAAGAGGCTGCCCACGATACTTCCCGAGATGACACTTGATGAATCCCTGGAGACTACAAAGATTCACAGCGTTATAGGGTTCGTGGAAGGCAAACCGGGGCTTATCGGGACCAGGCCGTTCCGCGCGCCGCATCATACGATTTCAAACATTGCATTGATTGGCGGAGGTAGTTTTCCGCGGCCGGGCGAAGTGAGCCTGGCGCATAATGGTGTATTGTTTCTTGATGAATTAACTGAATTTAGCCATGGAGCCCTGGAGGTTCTGCGGCAGCCGCTTGAGGACGGGGCCGTGTTAATCGCGCGCGCCGCAACTTCTGTCAGTTATCCTGCCAGGTTCATGCTTGTTGCGGCAATGAATCCCTGCCCATGCGGATATTACGGTGATTCACGCAGGGAATGCGTTTGCACTCCTTTCCGGATACAGAAGTACATGTCAAGGATTTCGGGCCCTCTTCTTGACAGGATTGATTTGCACATTGAGGTTCCTGCAGTGAAGTACCATGAATTGAATAATGAAAGTACCGGGGAGAATTCTGAAACAATACGTGAAAGGGTGCAGAAGGCAAGAAATATACAGAAGAGCAGGTTTGAGAAGTCAAAGAGTATTTACTGCAATGCCCATATGCAGAGCAGGCATATAAAGAAACACTGCTGTATTGATGAAGCGGGAAAACAACTTCTTAAGAATGCTATTGATAAACTGGGTTTATCGGCAAGGGCTTATGACCGGGTTTTGAAGGTTTCTCTTACCATAGCCGACCTGGAAGGCGCAAAAAGCATAGTGTCTTCTCACCTTGCTGAGGCGATACAGTATAGAAGCCTTGACAAAAGCCTGTGGTTGTAATAGAATATAATCCGGTTTTCTTATGGCAGAGTTTCAATAATACTTATAGTAATTATTTGATATTATTATTTTAATTTGATATAATATTAAAATGTTTCAAGAGGAGGTAAATATGAAAAAAACATTGAAATGTTTTATTTGCATGCTGGCAGGGATATTTATGATTTCTGTGGTTTCGGTGAGTGGGTTCGCTGCGAATAGCAGTGACGAAGATATTGATGACGATTTTTTTGGGGATGAATTTGATGAGGATGATGATCTCTTTGATGTTGATGATTGGGAGGAAGAAGTAGAACCGCCGGTAAAGAAGGAAGTTAAAAAAGACATAAAGAAGAAAGAAAAAAAGAAAGCGAAAAAAGAACCAAAAAAAGAGACGGTAACCAAAAAAGAAAAAACGACCAGAGAAAAGGATGTTGATGAATTTGATTTGGACGAGGATTTGTTTGACCTTAAAGATGAGGGAAAAGCAGAAGCAATAGAGGAGAAAAAGGTTGTAAAGAGAGAAGTGGAAATAACGTTTAGTGTTTATAAAGCGAAAAAGGGTGATACCCTTATTACTGTTGCGGAAAAATACTACAGTGACCCTGACAGGTGGGAAGAGATATGGAAGTATAATAAATACATAAAGGACCCAATGGTTCTTTTCATTGAAGATGAAATAATAGTTCCAATTTATGAAGTAAAAATTAAGGATGAATTGGAATCAGAGGAGCTTCAGCAGGTAAAGGAAAAATTTGAGAAGAGTTATGAAAAGCAGTCCTTTTATGCCGGGGAAATTGAATATGACGGCAGTATTCTGGAAATCAAGAATGAGGATTTGCTAATGCCTGTTGCCGGTAATATTGTTTATGTTGACATTGGTTTGTATGACGGGGTGAAAAAGGATTCATTGTATACGGTTTACCGCGAAGAGGGAGAGATAGCAAGGAAGATTGGCCTTGTAAGAATAACGGGTGATATCGGTGAAAATGATGCTACGGCATTGATTGTAAGCAGTTTTGAACCGATATTTATCGATGATTTTATTTTGGAGAAGAAGTAATACATATATATTTTGGTGGAGATTATAAATTATTGGTATAGTATATAAGTTTATTTGATGTTTATATGGATGAAATAACCGGAGATTTATTAAAATTAAGCCTTATAAATGATTTGGGAGCGGTAAGGTTAAATAATTTGCTTGAATATTTTGGTACAACACGGAATATACTTCAGGCAAAAGAAGATGAATTAAGGCGTATACCCGGGATAGGGAAGAAGCTGTCTTCTCAGATTAGTTCCCTTAATAGCGGGATAAACATTGAGAAGGAAATTGAGAAGCTTGAGAGGGATGGAATTTCGGTTGTAACTGTTTATGATAAAAACTATCCTGTAAATCTTAAGTCCATTTATGATTCCCCATTCATTTTGTACGTTAAAGGTGAAATAATTCCTGAAGATGCTTATGCTGTCAGTGTTGTTGGAACCCGCAGGGCTACTTCGTACGGGAGAACGGCAGCCGAAAGAATAAGCACTGACCTTGCTAAAAGGAATGTAACAATAGTAAGCGGTTTAGCCCGGGGTATTGATACTATTGCTCATCAAAGCGCGCTTGCCTGCGGTGGAAGGACAATAGCTGTCCTTGGTTCCGGACTGGGTGTTTGCTATCCTCCGGAAAACAAAAGATTGTTTGAGCGTATTACGCATAATGGCGCCGTGATTTCAGAGTTTCCCCTGATGGCCGGGCCGGAGAAGCGGAATTTTCCGATGAGGAACAGGATTATAAGCGGACTGGGGCTTGGAACGGTTGTAGTAGAGGCTCCAGCAAGGAGCGGCGCTTTGATTACTGCCGATGCCGCCCTTGAGCAGGGCCGGGAAGTGTTTGCTGTCCCGGGCAGCGTGTTTTCAGAAAACTCAACGGGGACTCATTTACTGATAAAACAGGGCGCGAAACTTGTGGAAGATTATAAGGATATTATAGAAGAAATAGACTCCCTGGGAAGAATGGTACTGCAAAAGGATAATGCTGTCCATGAGGTAGATGATGAGGAATTGACAGGGGTCGAGGAAAAAATTTACAGTTTATTATCCCTTGAACCGGTACAGATAGACTCTATAAGCAGAAAAACAGAGCTGCCCGTTAAGGATGTTTCCATTATTCTGATGGGGTTGGAAGTGAAAGGCAGGATAAGGGAAGTGCCCGGCAAGAGGTATATACGCAGGGTTTAACTTTATGATTAGGAGGAAATAATGGCGAGGAAAATTAACAGGGATAAATTTATTAATGATTTTATGTTTTTTGATGATGAAAATAACAGTTTAAACAAATATTTGACCAGATCAAAAGTGTCCCAGCAAGAGAAAGAAGAGGTTTTTTTAAGGATTTTGGAAGAGTATATTGAGTATAGTGCAAACTTAAAGAAAAAAGAAAAGCTGAATTAGAATTGAGGCGTGATGGGAAAGGCATTGGTAATTGTTGAGTCCCCTGCGAAGGCCAGGACAATCGGTAAGTTTCTTGGAAGCGGGTATGTCGTTAAGTCATCAATGGGGCATATCCTGGATCTGCCGGTAAGAAAACTTGGTATTGATATTGAAAACGATTTCAAGCCAACGTATGAAGTTATTAAAGAAAAGAAAAAGATTGTAAAAGAAATTGCGGAAGTAATTACAAAATTCAGTGAGATATATATAGCAACTGATGAAGACAGGGAGGGGGAGGCAATTGGCTGCCATTTAGTTGAGGCCTGTGGTTTACCCATAAAAAAGGTAAAGAGGGTGGTATTTCATGAAATAACAAAAGAGGCAATTATTGAATCCTTCAAAAATACCCGGGGCATTGATTACAATATGGTGAACGCTCAGCAGGCAAGGCGTATTATGGACCGCCTTGTGGGATATAAGATAAGCCCGCTTCTTTCAAGCAGGGTAAGGAAGGGGCTTTCTGCTGGAAGGGTACAGTCAGCCGCCCTGCGTATAATAGTTGACCGGGAGAAAGAGATAAAGAAGTTCGCGCCGCAGGAGTACTGGTCTATTGCCTGTGAATTGAAGAAAAAGGATGCGGTTGATATGTTCAGCGCTCACCTGGCGTCAAAGGCGGGTGTTACTTATAAAAAGCTGGATATTAATAATGAAAAAACAGCAAAAGGAATAGTAAAGGAACTTAAGGGACAGGATTATATTATAAGCGGTATAAAAAAGAAGGTTAAAAAGAGGAATCCTTTTCCTCCTTTTATAACTTCTACCCTGCAACAGGAAGCTTACTTAAAGATTGGATTTTCACCGGAGAAGACAATGAGGGTAGCCCAGAATCTTTATGAGGGTGTCAAGCTTGCGGGAGGCGTTACAGGCATAATAACTTACATGAGAACGGATTCCCTGAACATTGCATCAAGCGCGCAGAAGGAAGCGCGGAAGTGGGTGGATAAGAATATTGGTAAATCATATATTCCTGAGAGTCCCAGGATTTATAAGACCAGAAGCAAGACCGCGCAGGAAGCGCACGAAGCTATAAGGCCGGTTTCTGTTGGCCAAACACCTGATAAGATGAGGGAATACCTCACGGGAGACCAGAATAAACTGTACAGGTTGATATGGGAGCGTTTTGTAGCAAGCCAGATGGCTTCTGCCGCATTTGATGCGGTTTCAGTTAACATAAAGGCAGGGAATTACCTTCTGGGTGTTTCCGGGCAGACCGTTAAGTTTCAAGGGTTCATGAAGGTTTACACTCAGCTGTCTGCTAAGGAATGCCATATCCCTGTTCTTGCGGAAGGGGATGTTCTGGAGTTAAAACAGGTGGATTCAAAACAGCATTTTACCGAACCTCCACCGCGTTTTAACGGGGCAAGCCTGATCAAGAATCTTGAGGCAAAAGGAATTGGAAGGCCCTCAACTTATGCTCCTATTATCAATACGATTGTGCGCCGGAGGTATGTAATTGTAAAGAAGAAACAATTTGTTCCTACAGAGATAGGATTTGTCGTTAATGATATGCTGGTGAAGCATTTCCCCGGGGTTATAGACGTAGGGTTTACTGCCCGGATGGAAGAGGAACTTGACGAAATTGCGACAGGTGAAAAGAAGGGTGTCAGCGTGTTGAATGATTTCTATGGGCCGTTTGAAAAGACTTTAAGAAATGCGAGGGAAAAAATGGAAAATGTAAAACCAAAAGATGAATCTACAAGTGAAGTATGTGAAAAATGCGGTAAGCCAATGGTTGTGAGGGAGGGGCGTTTCGGTAAATTTCTTGCCTGTTCCGGGTTCCCGAAATGCAGAAATGCATTTCCGCTGAATGAAAAAGGCGAAAAAATAATGCCGGAAGTGACCGATAAGGCATGTGAAAAATGCGGTAAGCCAATGGTCATCAAGAGTGGCAGGAGGGGCAGGTTTCTTGCCTGTTCCGGTTATCCTGAGTGCAGGAATACCCGGTCTCTGGACGGGGAGGATAAAAAAGCGCCGCCTGAACCAACTGATGAAGTATGCGAAAATTGTGGCATGCCCATGGTGATAAGGACGGGCAGGAGGGGCAGGTTCATGGCATGCAGTGGTTTCCCGAAATGCAGGAATGTTAAATCGTTGACTGCCGGCAGTGAAGAAGAGGAGAAGAAGAAGGATAAATAAGGAGACAGTTCCTTTTAAGAACAGTTTCAAATAAAAAGATGGAAAAGCACACAGAAAATAATTTAAAGAAATTCGCTGTATACCTGGAATATGAGAGGAATGTTTCCAGTAATACAATAATCGCATACAATGCGGATATAAGGGAATTTAATAAATTTATTGAAAAGAGCGGGATAAGTTTAAGAAAGGTGAATCATCTTAATATAAGGGAATACCTGGCATTCCTGCTGGAAAAGGGTTACGGGAAAAGTACGGTTGCAAGAAAGCTGGCGAGTCTTCGTTCGTTTTATAAATACCTGATGAAGGAAAAGGTCGTCGGTAAAAACCCGCTGATTTATGTTTCCACTCCCAAACAGGAAGAAAAAATCCCTTCATTTCTGGAATTGGAGGAGATTATTGAATTATTGAAGATGCCTGACAGGAGAACCCTGATGGGGCTGAGGGATGCTGCGATACTGGAGGTCCTTTATGGTTCCGGTATCAGGGTAAGCGAGCTCGTTAACCTCGATATCAGAAATGTGGATATTATTGGCGGGGGAGTTAAGGTAATAGGCAAGGGAAAAAAGGAAAGGCTGGTTCCAATCGGGGAGAAAGCATTGAGCTGTATTGAGGAGTACCTTGATAGGCGCAGGGAAACCCAGGGAGAAAAATATGCGTTGTTTCTAAATAACAAAGCAGACAGAATTACCGCCAGGGGTATTAGCCGTTTGCTGTCAAAGTATGTTAAAATCATGAGTATAAGAAAGCATGTTACACCTCATACTTTAAGGCATACATTTGCAACGCACCTTTTGAATGCGGGTTGTGATTTAAGGGCAATACAGGAAATGCTTGGTCATGTTAATCTGTCAACAACTCAGATATATACCCATTTGTCTACACAGAGGTTAAAGAAGGTTTATAATAAGTCTCATCCCCATGCATAAGGCACAGGTTTTTTATGAAGTCCAAAGAAAGAATTATAGTAGAAGAAATAGGGTGTGATGAAGAGCAGGCGAAATTATCACTGCGGGAAAGTAGTGATAACCTTCAAAAAGCAATAAAGTCAATAGCATCCACCTTTAAATTTATCGGGGTTATTAAAGGCAAGTTCATATGTGAAGATATCAACATGTATGGCTTGTTTATTGTAATTGTTAATTTACGGAAAGAGATTATTATACGGCAGGCAGCTGTTGTGACTAATAATCCGGCAATCTATGAAAATGATATGGGGTTGACCTGGCATATTTTTGAAAAACGCCTGTATGCCCTGCGCCTGCATGAGGGGAGTCTTCATGAAACAACAAGTAAATTTGAACAAAACCTGAACCGGCAGATAAGAAAAAATCATAAACAGATTTTCTTCCAGTTGGTAAGAGAAAAAAAGGCGGGGGAATTGGCCGAACTTTTAAAATCCGGCATTTCAAAATCCCTTCCAGGCGCAAGTAACAGGTTAGTGCTTGAAATAGAGGAATTAAGCCTGAGTCAGTTCAGGGAATTAAGCGATAAGAGTGTTTCTGTTACAGAAAAGAAAAACGATAATAACAATTCCGGCAGGGAGCTGACCCTGGAAACGGAACTGGCTGAATGTAACGATGATGGTGATTTTGTTGAGGCCGATAAACTTAAGGAAAATGATACGGTTCTGGTTAGTATTACGGATAACAGAGATACTGCTCAGTACCTTTCGAAACTTCTTGGGGGGAGGAAAAGGGATTCTATAATTCCACTGGCTGCAACGATTCAGAAAGTTGATTGTGAGGGGAATAATCTTACTGTCGATATGAGGTTTGGCCCGGGGATTACAGGAAGGGCGCTGGTCAATAAGAAAACAAGAGTAAGAATAGTAAAAAGCCATTTTAAAAATGCTGTCAGACGAAGGATAATAATATGGTTCACAGTAGCATCGGTTATTGCAGTAGGAATAGTTTATTTTGTTCTGAAGATAGTGGTAGATTAAAAAAGAAAGAGTAAAAGACAGTCCGGCTTGAATGCGGATTGAAGTGGAGGTAAATCTGAACTTGCCTCGGGCGCTGCCCGGGCCTGCCTCTATCTAAAAAAGTTCATTGAAAGGAAGTTTATGATGATTGTAACAATGAAGCAGTTGCTGGAGTCCGGGGTTCACTTTGGGCATCAAACGATGAAGAGGAATCCCAAGATGTCGAAGTACATTTTTGTGGCTAGGAACGGTATCCACATTATTGACCTGCAAAAAACGATTATGATGGTAAAGGATGCTCATAAATTCATAATCGCTATCGCGAAGGAAAAAAAGGAAGTTTTATTCGTGGGGACGAAAAGGCAGGCAAAGGAAGTTATTGCCGCTGAAGCCAAGAGGTGTGAAATGCCTTATGTTAATGAACGCTGGTGGGGAGGGATGTTAACTAATTTTTCAACAATACAAAACAGTGTTAACCAGTTAAGAAAAATGGAACTCATTAATGAGGATACTTCAGGCTTGAAGAAAAAAGAACTCATAAGGATTGAAAAGGAGAGATTAAGGCTTGAGAAAGGATTGGCAGGAATAAAAAATATGACAACATTGCCGGGTGCTGTTTTTATTATTGATCCGGGAAAAGAGGATATTGCCGTTGCAGAGGCAAATAAGCTAAAAATCCCTGTTGTAGCTCTTGTGGATACTGACTGTGACCCTGATAGAATAGATCATGTTATTCCGGGGAATGATGATGCAATAAGGGCTATCAAGCTAATAACGAATATAATGGCAAATGCGGTTCTGGAAGGAGTGGAGTTGTCCAGAAAAGAAGAAGAAAAGGAAGAGGAAGAAGAAAAGGAAAAGGAAGAAATAGGAGTGAAAGAAGAAGGAGAAGAGGAGGTTCAGGCTGATGACAGTAAATAAGGATGCAATAAAGATATTACGCGATAAGTCCGGTTGTGGTATGATGGAATGCAAAAATGCCCTGGTTGAAGCTGGAAATGATATTGAAAAAGCGCAGGAAATATTGCGTAAAACCGGCAAGGCGCAGGCAATAAAAAAAGGCAGCAGGAATACCGGGGACGGGTTGGTTAGTATATCCATTGGCGAGGAAGGAAAATCCGGGGTGATGGTTGAAGTGGACTGTGAGACGGATTTCGTTGCCAAAACAGATGACTTTAAAAATCTGGTAAAGGATGTTATCGGGAAACTGATTACTGCTGAGAAAGTAAAAAGCGTGGAAGATATTCCCGGGGATATTAAGGATATAGTTGTTGAAAATATCGGCAGGTTAAAGGAGAATATCAAAATATCAAAATTTACCCGTTTTACCGCCGGGTCCCCTGGTAGTTTAATTACCTTGTATATACATCCGGGTAACAAGCTTGGGGTTTTACTTGAAGTTAAATTTGACAGGGAAGAGTCAAGGAATAATGAAGAGTTGCTTATGATAGTAAAAGATATTTCAATGCAGGTAGCGGCAATGAACCCTTCCTGGGTGAAGAGCGAGGATGTCCCTGGGGATGTTGTACAAAAGGAAAAGGAAATATACAAACAGCAGGCGAAGGATTCGGGGAAACCGGAAAAAATACTTGATCAGATTGCCACGGGAAGGCTTAGGAAGTTCTATGGCCAGGTATGCCTGTTGGAACAGGAATATATCAAAGACCCCAAACAAATAGTTAAGGAAGCGCTTTCCGACGCAGGTAAGAAAACGGGAGCAGAACTTAATGTGATGCGTTTTGCAAGGTTTAAAGTGGGAGAAGAATAAAGAATGAAGGGGCCAAAGTACAAGAGGGTTCTATTAAAAATAAGCGGTGAAGCTCTTCTGAGCAAAGGTGGGCACGGGATTGTCCTGGATGCTTTGAAACTGATTGCCAGAGAGATCAAGCCGGTTTATAACCTGAAAACAGAACTCAGTATTGTGATTGGCGGGGGTAATATCTGGCGCGCGCGGATGGCGGTGATTGAATCAAAGGGCGGGAAGAAGGAAGATTATGTAATAGACAGGGTTACAGCTGATTATATGGGGATGCTCGCAACTATAATGAATGCCCTGGCCATCCAGGATGCGCTGGAGAAGGAGGGCATTCCCACGCGTGTCATGACGGCTATTGATATGCATAAACTGGCAGAGCCGTATATACGCAGGAAGGCGGTAAGGCACCTGGAAAAGCGCAGAGTTGTGATATTCGCGGGTGGTACGGGGAATCCCTATTTTACAACGGATACAGCGGCGGCGTTAAGGGCAGTGGAAATCAATGCGGATATAATATTGAAAGCAACAAAAGTTGATGGTGTTTATGATGATGACCCAATGAAAAACAGGAAGGCAAAAAAGTATGAGGAACTTCCCTATCTTGAGGCAATAAACAAAAACCTTAAGATAATGGATACCACGGCAATATCGCTGTGTATGGACAATAAATTATCGATAATTGTTTTCAACTTATGGAAAACAGGAAATATAAAAAGGGCCGTTCTTGGGGAGAAAGTGGGAACTGTCATTAGCTGATTTTACAGATATTTTAATGAAAGGGGATGTGAATACATGGATAAAGAAATTTACAGTAAAACGAAAAAAGCCATGGAGGATGCCGTAGAAGACCTTATGAAAGGTTTTGCGGGTATCCGTACGGGAAGAGCTTCCACATCAATACTTGAGGGTATTATGGTTGAATATTACGGCGCTTCCCTGGATTTAAAAAAGGTTGCTAATGTTATTGTAAGGGATGCAAGGTTAATTGAAATAAAACCTTTTGATGTAAATGTTTCCGGGGCGATAGAAAAGGCTATTTTAAAATCCAATATCGGCATATCTCCCGTGAATAACGGTAGTATTATCAGGCTTGAGGTGCCTCCGTTGACAGGTGAAAGGAGAGCGGAGTTTTCCGAGGTGGCAAAGAAATTGCAGGAGGAACATAAGGTGGAATTAAGGAATATCAGGAGGGATGCAAATGAGGAATTAAAGGCCCTCAACCACGATAAAAAGATTTCGGAAGATAATATGCATACAGCGCTTGAAAACATACAAAAGCTAACCAATGATTGTATAAACAAGGCGGACAAACTGCTTGAAGTTAAAACAAAAGAAATAGTTGAAGTATAAAATATCGTAATGAATCCATGCGGGATTCGGTTATTAATCAGACACAGGACAACCAATCAATTTATTCCATTCAATACTTCGATTATTTTCACATTAGACAGGTTCAGCACAGGCATGATTGACTGTGGACTAGATGGTTTGAAGTCCGATGTCTGATTTATATATTTTAGAGGGTTTATATGAAAAAAGAAGAATTGATATCACGGGTGGATAAAAACAAACTCCCACGGCATATTGCGATTATTATGGATGGTAATGGGAGGTGGGCAAAGAAGAAGAAGCTTCCTAAGATTATGGGCCACAGGCAGGGAGTGAAGGCGGTAAGGAAAACAATAAAAGCCTGTGGTGAAATCGGGGTGGAAGTGCTGACATTATATACTTTTTCCACAGAAAACTGGAAGCGTTCATCGGGTGAAGTGAGCGCTCTGATGAGTTTATTGTCCGGGACAGTAAAAAAAGAAGCAAGGAAACTGAAAGACAATAATGTAAAACTGATTATATCAGGGGATATTGAAAAACTTAAGCCCGCATTGCAGAAGCTGCTAAAAGAAACAATGACAATCACCAGGGACAGTACGGGACTTGTTTTAAATATTGCATTGAATTACGGCGGGAGGCAGGAGATTGTACATGCCTGTAAAAGAATAGTCAGGGATGTCCGGGATAAAAAAATAAAAGCAGGTAATATTGATGAGGGTTTATTTTCAGATTACCTGTTTACAGCAGGGCTGCCTGACCCTGAGCTTTTAATAAGGACGAGTGGTGAGTTGCGTATAAGCAACTTCCTGTTGTATCAAATAGCGTATTCGGAGATATATGTAACGAAAGTGTTATGGCCGGATTTTAATGAGAAACACCTTGTTGAGGCCATTGTTGATTTTCAAAACAGAGAACGGCGTTTCGGAAGTTCATTATGATTACGAATAAATTAAAAACAGCAGTAATTGCCATCCCCTTAATAATCCTGATTATCAACTGGAGTTCAGTAAGTTTTCTCATCCTGGTACTGGCAGTTGTCATTATGGGGCTCCATGAGTTCTATGAACTCATAGAGGACAAAGGATATTACCCGCAGAAGTATTTGGGGATTGCTTGTGGTATATGCCTGACCCTTACCATTTTTCTTTTTGAGAGGCGTGTGGATGTTAGAATAACAGGTGTTGTATTGACCGTATTCCTGTTTTTGTTCTTCCTGGTTTCGTTAATAAAAGAAGATGCGGAAGGAATTATTATTTCCGTTTCAGTATCCCTGCTGGGTGTATTTTATGTTGCCTGGACTATTTCTCATTCAATATTGCTCAGGGATATGAGGCCTTATGGAAGGAGTTTCATTTACCTGCTGCTGTTTACAGTATGGTCGATTAACCTGCTTATGAACTGGCTGGAGAGGAAGCCTGAAAGAAAAAGGAAAAACAAAGCAGGCATTAACCTTTACGTCCGGCTGCTCGCCGCATCAATCGCAGGCATGGTTTTTGTGTTGATGTGGCAGAAAGTATTTGAACTGGAATACTTTAAGCTCTGGGCTGTAAATCTCGGATTCCTGCCTCTTTACCGTTCTTTGATTGTCGGGTTAATTCTTGGAATAAGCAGCCAGATTGGATACCTGGTTAATTCCCGGATAAGCGGGAATGCCGGTATTGGAGATTCAAGAGGGTTGTTCCCTGGGTACGGGGGTGTGCTGGAAAACATAAGTACTTTCCAGTTCAGTATCCCTTTAACATATTATTTTATCAGATTCTTTGTTGTTTAAGGGGTCAGGTCTCAACATGATACAAAAAAGGGTCAGGCCTTAACACGATACAAAAAAGTTGTAAATGCTGAGCGAAGTCGAAGTAGGTCAGGCCTTAACACTTTAGCAAAAAAGGGCTAATGAAAAGAAAAATAAAAAAGATTATTATACTTGGTTCAACGGGTTCTATAGGGATAAATACGCTTGACGTGATAAAGGGGCTTGGAAGCGGTTTTAAAGTAATCGGCCTGGGAGCGGGGAGGAATATTAACAGGTTCATCAGGCAAATAAACGAGTTTAAACCGGAAGTTGTCGTTCTCGGTGATGAATCAAAGAAGAAGGAGTTTGAAAAAAGATTAAAGTCCATTAAATACAAACCTTCAAAGGTTCTTTACGGCATGCAGGGTTTGATTTCTCTTGCCGGGGACAGCCGCGCAAATTTCCTGATATCCGCTATGGTTGGAGCGGTAGGGCTTGTCCCTACGCTTGAGGCGATAAAGACAGGCAAGGATATTGCGTTAGCCAACAAGGAACCGCTTGTCATTGCGGGGGATATAATTATGAGGAGCGCCAGGAAGCACGGTGTGAATATACTGCCTCTTGACAGTGAGCACAGCGCGGTATTTCAATGCCTGCAGGGAGCTGCTCCCGGTAGTGTAAAGAGGATAATCCTTACGGCTTCGGGGGGGCCTTTCTACAGGTATCCGAATACAAAATTAAGGAAGGTTACCGTGGAAGAAGCCCTTAATCATCCTACGTGGCGGATGGGGGAAAAAATAACAGTTGACTCTGCCAATTTAATGAATAAGGGGCTGGAAATAATAGAAGCGCGCCACCTGTTCGGTATTGAGCTGGACAGGATAGATATTTTAATTCACGCGCAGTCTGTTGTGCATTCAATGGTGGAGTTTGTTGATGGTTCCATTCTTGCCCAACTGGGTATTCCTGATATGCGTGTTCCCATTCAGTATGCGCTAACGTATCCGGGGAGGAGGAAGAATAACCTGAGAAGCCTGAACCTTGCGGAATACGGCAAGCTGACTTTTGAAAAGCCGGATTTTGAAAGGTTTCCCTGCCTGGGCCTGGCTATGCGCGCGGGTAAAAGCGGCGGTACGGCGCCGGTGGTACTGAACGCCGCGAATGAGGTTGCGGTACAGGCGTTTCTTTCCGGCAGGATAAAGTTTGTGGATATACCTGTTATGGTAAGGACAATGATGGATAAACATAAAGTAATCAGGAAGCCGTCGCTTGAGGACATATTAGCGATGGACAAGCAGGTAAGGGATGTTCTGGAATCAAAAATAATAAATTGATTATAAGAAAGGGGCAGGCATGGATATTTACGGTATACTGATTAAAGCAGCGGGTTTCATCGTTACTTTCGGGCTTGTTGTATTTTTCCACGAAATGGGGCATTTTCTTGGCGCCATATGGATGGGAGTCAGGGTTGAAACTTTCTCCCTTGGTTTCGGAAAGGAGTTATTCAGTTTTACGAGAGGAAAGACAAAGTTCAGGATTGCGGCTTTTCCCCTGGGCGGGTACTGTAAAATGGCCGGTGAGAACAAAGAGGATGAGGTAAAAGGTGAGCCGGATGAGTTCCTTTCAAAGAAATGGTGGAGGAGGTTAATAATTGTTTTCTCCGGGCCTTTCATGAATTTTGTTCTTGCCTGGCTGGTTTTTACGATGATGATGACTTTTATAGGCATGGATGTTCCCGTCAAAGACGCGGTAGTAGGTGGTTTTCCCGGGGTTTCACCCGCAAGGGAAGCCGGAATCATGATTGGCGATAAGGTGGTTAGTATAGACGGACTGGAGGTTGAAAGCTGGAAGCATATGGCTGAGACCATTCATGGGAAACCGGAAGAACCCCTTGAAATGAAAATAATTAGAGGGGAAAAGGAAATGGCTATAACGGTTATTCCCAAACGTAATGAGGAAAGCAAGGTTTCATTGATAGGCATCACTCCAGAGTTTGAGAAGGAGAAGTCTAATATTTTTACCTCGTTATGGGAATCCATTAAACGGGTAGGGGCAATTATTTACATGACTTTACATTCCCTGTGGCTTATGATAGCCGGAAAAGTCAAGCCCGAGCTTGCGGGCCCTATAGGTATAATCACTCTTGTCGGGCAGGCAGTAAGCCTGGGAATATCATCTTTTCTGAATATGATTGCCGTGATAAGCATAATGCTGGGTATATTTAACCTTCTCCCCATCCCGATTGTTGACGGCGGTGTTATAGCGCTGTTATTGGTAGAAGCGGTAAGGAAAAAGCCGCTGCCGGATAAATTTATTGAATTGCTTCAGAAAGTAGGTT
Organism: Clostridia bacterium; assembly: GCA_030619245.1. GTDB lineage: Bacteria > UBA6262 > WVXT01 > WVXT01 > JAUXBS01 > JAUXBS01. The sequence continues at coordinate 19,037 of JAUXBS010000001.1, forward strand.
TTGCGCTGATAATGATGCTTGTGGTGTTTGCAACCTACCAGGACATATTAAGGATGTTTACTAAAAAATAAATGATGCGAAACAAGACAAAAAAAATCAGGGCGGGAAACCTGTATATTGGAGGGAAGTCTCCGGTATCAGTCCAGTCCATGACGAATACGGATACGCATAACGTTAATGAAACGGTGAGGCAGATTAAGAAACTTGAGAAAGCCGGTTGTGAACTGGTGAGGGTTGCGGTCCCTGACCTGGCTGCCGCAAGGCTGCTTGGAAGGATTAAGGGCAGGGTGAATATACCTGTATCGGCTGATATACACTTTGATTACAGGCTGGCTCTTGAGGCGATAAAGCAGGGGGTTGATAAGTTAAGGCTTAACCCGGGGAATATTGGCGGCCCCGAAAAGGTAAAACCTGTGGCTGTTGCGGCAGGGAAGGCGGGAATACCGATACGCATAGGGGTTAATTCCGGTTCCCTGGAGAAGACTGCTGTTAAGGACTTGGCGGGGGCAATGGCGGCGTCCGCGTTAAAACATGTAAGGCTGCTTGAGAAGTTCAATTTTCATGATATTGTTATTTCGCTTAAATCGTCGGATGTAAGAACAACCATAAATGCCTATAGGAAAATAGCGGAAAAAACAAGTTACCCGCTGCACCTTGGCGTTACGGAAGCGGGGCCGGAATATACGGGTACAGTAAAATCAGCTGTTGCGCTTGGGGTACTGCTTTCGGAGGGAATCGGGGATACAATAAGGGTGTCATTGACCGCTGACCCGGTGGAAGAGGTAAGGGCCGGTTTTGAAATCCTAAAAGCGCTTGGTTTAAGGAAACGAGGGCTTGAATTAATCTCCTGCCCGACATGCGGGAGGTGCAGAATAAATATAATTAAGATAGCAAGCCAGGTCCAGGAGGGAATAGACAAGCTCTCAGAAAAGTATCCGGAGCTGCCTTCGGTTAAGATTGCGGTAATGGGCTGTGTGGTCAACGGCCCGGGAGAGGCGAAGGCTGCTGATATAGGCATTGCGGGAGGAAGGAATTCGGGAGTGTTATTCAAGGGTGGAAGGGTTGTAAGGAAGGTAAAAGAAAAAGACCTGGTAAGAGTGTTGTTAAGCGAGGTTAAAAAGCATATAAATAAAAAGGAGAAATAAAGACATGCGTTTATCTGAATATTTCTTGACCACCTTAAAGGAAGTCCCGAAGGATGCGGATATCGTTTCACACCGGCTCATGATAAGGGCAGGGATGATAAGAAAACTTGCTTCGGGGATTTATGAGTTCCTCCCGTTCGGGTTAAGGGTATTGCGCAAAGTGGAGAACATCATAAGGGAAGAGATGGATAAGGCAGGAGGTCAGGAACTGTACCTGCCTGCGCTGCTTCCAAAAGAACTATGGGAAGAAAGCGGCAGGTGGGACCTTTACGGGCAGGAATTGATGAGACTCAAGGACAGGAACAACAGGGAGTTCTGCCTGGGCCCCACGCATGAAGAGGTCATTACTGACCTGGTAAGGAAGGAAGTAAGGTCATACAGGGAACTGCCGAAAATATTGTACCAGTTCCAGATGAAGTTTCGTGATGAGATAAGGCCCCGTTTCGGCGTGATGCGCGCGAGGGAGTTTTTCATGAAGGACGCTTACAGCTTTGATGCCGATGAAAAAGGGGCGGAGAAGACCTACCAGAAGGTTTTCAACTGCTACAATGAGATATTTAAAAGATGCGGCCTGAAGTTCCGCGCGGTTGAGGCGGAAACGGGAGCCATAGGCGGGTCCTTCTCTCATGAATTTATGGTTGTCGCGGATACCGGGGAGGAAAGCATCGTAAGCTGCGAGTGCGGTTACGCCGCAAATATTGAGAAAGCCGAACTCGGAAAGGGAGAACGGGAGAAAACCACTGAAAAGGAAAAACCCATGGAAGAAGTGGAAACCCCTGATATGAAAACCGTTGAAGAGGTCGGGAGGTTTCTTCGGGAACCTGAGAAGAAGTTTATCAAGTCATTGATTTATGAGTACGGGGAGAGCAGGCTGGTAATGGTTCTTGTCCGAGGGGACTACGGGATAAACGAAGCCAAACTCAAGAAATACCTCGGGGTAAACGAGGTTGTGCTTGCCGGTGAGGATAAGATTAAAGAATTTACGGGAGCGCCGCTTGGTTTTGCGGGGCCGGTGGGGCTTAAAGATGCTGACATAATCGCGGATTATTCCGTTGAGGGGCTGGTTAACGGTATTTCAGGGGCAAATAAAAAGGACTGCCACATGAAGAATATTAACCCGGGCAGGGACTATAAACCGGCAGCCGTGTTGGATTTGCGCAACCCGGCAGAGGGCGATGTGTGTATAAAGTGCGGGCGGAAACTGTCTTTTTCACGGGGTATTGAAGTGGGCCATACGTTTAAACTCGGCACGAAATACAGCAAGGCGTTAAAAGCGGATTTTCTTGACAGTGACGGGAAGGAAAAACCGTTCATAATGGGCTGTTACGGAATAGGGGTATCAAGGGTTGTAGCTGCCGCCATTGAGCAGGGCAATGATGAAAAGGGGATTATCTGGCCGGTGGCAATAGCGCCTTTTCATGTTATGGTGGTCCCGGTAAAGTACGATGATTCCAGGATAAGAGAAGTCAGTGATAAGATATACAGCGACCTTTCAGAGGCAGGTTATGAAGTACTGATTGA
>JAUXBS010000208.1 GCA_030619245.1 Clostridia bacterium
AACCATTAAGATTATTATTTTGTTTCTTTTATTATTCTTCGCTATATTTATATATATAATAAGCGGCTTTCTCAAAGATTTGCCTTCCATTGATTATCTTGAGGATTATACGCCTGACCTTACAACTAAAATCTATGATATCAACAATGAAGTAATAAGTGAATTTTTTATTGAGCGGAGAACCCTGGTCCCACTGTCAGAAATACCGGTGGACCTGCAGAACGCGGTTATTTCAGCCGAAGATACCAATTTCTTCCGGCACTGGGGGATTGACATGTACGGAATTCTACGTTCACTCTTAAAGAACCTGACACACGGCAGGAAACTCCAGGGTGGAAGCACCATAACCATGCAGTTAGCAAGAGGGCTGTTCCTGTCAAGAAGGAAAACCTATACAAGAAAGATACGGGAAGCGCTTCTTTCAATAAAAATTGAAATGGACTACTCCAAAGAGGAAATACTTCAACTATACCTGAACCAGATATTCCTGGGACATGATATTTACGGATTGGAATCTGCGGCAGAAAGTTATTTCAACAAACCCATCAAGGAACTTAACCTGTCGGAATGCGCCCTTATTTCCGGGCTAATACCCTCTCCTAACAGGTATTCTCCATTCCATGACCTCGCGCTTGCCTACAAGCGCAGGACATACGTCCTGAAAAGGATGAAAAAGGAGGGATTCATAACAGCCAGCGAAGAAAGGAAGGCCAACAACACACCCATCTACGTGCAAAAACCTGAAGCGACACAGAAACCGGCATCGTATTTCGTGGAATGGATCCGCCAGCAGTTAGAGAACAATTACGGGAGTAATGCCATTTATAAAGGCGGGCTCGAAGTATATACCACTCTTGACATGAACATGCAGAAAGCCGCTGAAAGAGTGCTTGAAGTCCACCTTTCTGATTTTGACAGCAGGAGAAAAGATGAACTGCCGGAGGAACTTGAAGAAAAAGAAGTAACTATCTCAGAAGAGGAACTTGAGGAACTGCTGAAAATGAAGGTACAGGGAGGCATAATAGCAATTGACCCGAAGACAGGCCAGGTACGGGCTCTTGTTGGCGGCAGGGACTTCAAAGAAAGTAAATTCAACAGGATTTTACAGGCAAAAAGGCAGCCCGGGTCGGGTTTCAAACCGTTTATTTATACCGCAGCCATTGATAACGGATATACACCATCCTACATGCTTGATGATTCCCCCGTATCTTTTTACCATGATTTACATAATTGGAAACTCCTTTCCAACACCACCGACCTTTCAGACCTGGAACCCGAAATCGTGGAAAATATAGATATTGATAAGGTGTGGTCCCCACGGAACTACAATAAGAAGTATGGGGGGCCAACCATACTGCGCAATGCCCTGGTGTTTTCAAAAAACATATGCTCAATAAAACTGCTTAACCTGATAAGGCCGCTGACCGCCGCTTATTACGCTGAACGGATGGGCATAACAACTCCTTTAGAGAAAACCCTGTCCCTGGCTCTTGGTTCTTCCGAGGTTCTGCCTATTGACCTGGCATCGGGATACTGCGTCCTCGCAAACCGCGGGATTAAAACCAAACCTTACAGTATTATACGGGTCAAGGATATGTCGGGAAATGTCCTGGAAGAAAACTTTCCTGAAGAAGAAGTGATTCTTACCCCGCAGACCGCTTACATCGTCACTCACCTCATGAGCGAGGTATGCGAATACGGCACGGGCAGGTACACGAGACTATTGAGGAGGCCCAGGGCCGGGAAGACAGGCACAACCAACGAATTTACGGACGCCTGGTTTACCGGGTTCGTCCCCAGCCTCGTTTGCTGTGTGTGGGTAGGCTATGATAACAATATGACGCTTGGTAATAAAAAAACCGGGGGCGGGGTTGCGGCTCCGGTATGGACGGACTTCATGAAGTCAGTGCTTGCAGACACTCCGGTTCTTGATTTTGAAGTCCCCCCTTACATCACCTTTGCCAAGATAGACACAAAAACAGGACTGCTTGCCCTGGAAGATAATGAGAATACCGTACTGGAAACATACTTAAAGGGAACCGAACCAACGGAATACTCGCTAGAAAAATAGGGACAATAAAATAGGGACAGCTCCTATTTTTTTATATTCCTTAAAAAATAGGAGCTGTCCCTATTTTATGGAGGAAAAAACATGTTAAAAAAAGGAACCGCCGCAGAACAAGAAGGAATCCTTAACGCCGCAAACCTTATTTGCATTGCGGCCCGCACAGCTCCAAAAGCCAGGGGCCTTGATAATATTATAACAGCCGTATTGACCGGTACTGACAAAGACAAGCTTGCCTTAAAAATGAAATCCATCGGCAGGAATAACAACAATAAAACTTTCCTCAGGGATTCCGGAAATATCAACAGGTCACAGGCAGTGGTAATTATAGGCACAAAGATTAAACCCCTGGAATTGAGACTCTGCGGTTTCTGCGGATTCAAGGACTGCGCTGAAATGGAAAAAAACAGCGGAACCTGTATTTTTAATTCAGGCGACCTTGGAATAGCTATCGGCTCTGCAGTATCAACCGCAGCCGCTCTTAAGGTTGATAACCGCATCATGTATACTGCCGGATATGCCGCCCTTAAAATGAACCTGCTTGGAAAAAACGTAAGAATTGCCTACGGTATCCCTCTTTCAGCAACAGGCAAGAACATCTTCTTTGACAGGAAATAAGATTGGGGACAGACACCATTGGTGTCTGTCCCCAATCTTTACATTTGAAAGGTGAATGAGAACCTGTGGGTAAAAAAGCCCAGCACTCCATAAGGAACCCAGGCATAATCAATCCTAACCTTCTCAAAATCAAAACCGGCTCCAAGAGACAGTCCCGAAAAGAAACCTAAATCTATAATGGTCGTTGTCTTGAAACCCGCCCTCAATATCAGCATTTTAGAA
>JAUXBS010000135.1 GCA_030619245.1 Clostridia bacterium
AAAGAATGGGGATAAGTGACTAGGCACACCTTAAACCCTCTCTTAATTTATAAGCCGGTTTCTCCAATAAGTCCTGAACCGCTACAAATCAATGGACATATAACCGGGTTTTTATTGTTAACGAAGAACATCTCTATACAATCCAAAAAGATATATCAGGACGTTCTGAAATTGGATTAGTAGATTGTTTTGTGCTTGAATTAAAAGAAAATGGCTCACTTTACAATAAATTGCATTTATCCGGTTCAGTAAACAGCTTAAACCTGTTGGCAACCGAATATGGTTCCTCGTCTGTAAGTTCTCAATCTTATAACACAACATCCACAAAGAAATGTATTTGGAACGGTAGGGAATTTTCTGATTATAAAGAGGTTATTGATTACATTAAGACAAAAACCAATGACTATCAAAGCAAAAACGGCTCAATAAGCGCTATGGATATTACAAAGTGTTCAATCAAATATCTTGTATTCCCGATGGAAACAGGGAACTCATGGTCATACTATAACGCAATAGGTAAAACAAAAAAGAAAGTCGTTTTGCAGGAAAGCGTAACAGTTCCTGCCGGTACTTTTGATACATATAAAATTCAGTATGATTTCGATGATATGGGAATAATCTATTGCGAATGGTTTGCAAACGACGTGGGGATTATAAAAGAATACATGGAAGTTGAAATTGAAACAATGGGGGATGAAGGACAATCCACGGGAACAATAAATGTATATGATACCCTGAAATTAAGCAGTTATAATATTCAATGACGTTCTCATTATAATTAAAACACTCTTTTTTAAATAATAAATCCGTTTCATCCCCTCTCCGTAATTAATAACACACTCAATACAAGGAATATAAATTCAATACAAACCTTTTTGATTACATCTAATATCCCAGTAATTTATCCAATTTCAGCCTGGGCTAAAATATCAGGGACAACATCATCCCAGCCCAAAGCCATAATATGAACACCCTGGCACATTGGTTTAATCTCCCTGATAATACGGGCCGAGATTTCCACTGCTTTCTTCCTGCGGTCTTCTTTTTTCGTCTCTTCCATTTCCTTGATTATGCCGTCAGGAACGAATACCCCTGCTACGTTTTTGTTCATGTATTTCGCCATTCCCGCGGATTTCAGGACTACAATCCCGGCTGAAACCGGGACTTTAAAACCTGCTGTCTTATCCATGAATTTTTGAAAATTCCCGGGCTCGTAAATAGCCTGTGTCTGAAAGAACTCTGCTCCCACATCTATTTTTTTCTTCATTTTCATTATTTGCATATCCACCGGTTCAAATTCGGGCGTTACCACTGCCCCGCAAAAAAAGTCCGGTTTACCGTCAAGTTCATGCCCTGCTAAATCAAAGCCTTCATTTAATCCTGACACTGCTTTTACCAACTGAACAGAATCAAGATCAAACACCGGTTTTGATTCCGCATGGTCTCCCAATGACACGTGGTCACCGGTCAAACATAATATATTCTCAATACCCATCGTCCAGGCGCTGATAATATCGGATTGCAAAGCCAGCCTGTTACGGTCCCTGCAGGTCAGCTGGAATACAGGTTCAATTCCCTCATCGGCAAGCAGGTGACACACCGCCAGGGACCCCAGCCTCATAACCGAACTTTGATTATCCGTAACATTTACCGCGCATACTTTATCCTTAAGATACTTTTTAGATTCTTCCAGTACTTTACTGGTATTTGTTCCTTTTGCGGGGGCTATTTCTCCCGTAACAACAAACTTTCCTGCCTTAAACGCTTCCTTTAATTTACTCATTTTGTTCCCTCCCGCACAGATGATATGGTTCTTTTCCCGGCCAGCGATTGAAAAGTTGCTTTCCCGCCGTCTAATTTTATATTACGCGGCCTGCTCCATTTTGCATGATTCTTGGGTTCCTTATATTGTTTTAAAGAATCAAGTTTACCAAGACTCTTTAATCTGTCGTAGATTAACTGCCAACCGCAGTCCTGTTCCTTGTCAACTTCGCATTTACCGTCCTTTGAACCGCCGCAGGGCCCGTTCAAAAGACTCTTTGAACAAAGGGTAACAGGGCAAAGCCCTCCGGTATATTCCACAACACACTCTCCGCATAATGAACAATACTCGGTAATAAAATCATCATTTACAGTTTCGCCGCCAAATATCGTATCACATCCGGAATGGACTAACTTGCCGTCAGTTGCATCAATTACCGTATGTATTCCCTGGCCGCAAGCTAAGACCAGAAAAGAATCCGCTGCCCCGGTTTCTTCTTTATGTTCAACATTAAGCACCTTTTTGGTAAGAGACAATTTACAAAGGCTTTTCCCGCTTTCCGTAGCCGCATAGCCCGTAACTTTTACACCCTTCTCCTCCAACCGGACTTTCATTTCCTTGCATTCTTTCTCACCGCCTGAACGGCATTTTTCCGCGCAATTCCCGCACCCTACAACAAATACTTTTTCCCCATCTTTCAGGCACTCAATAATTTCATCTAAAGATTTCTGAATTGTCGCATGCATAGAGAATCCCTCCTTCCAGGTTATTAACCTTCACTGCATATCTTTTACTTATTATCACACCTTACAGCAATGGCGGCATAGTTAAAGCAGGATGGTTTACCTTCTGTAACTGCGCAACCAGTTCCTCTGTGGTTGTAGCGGCTGTTTCATCAACAATCATATCAAGGAGGTTCGGCGCTCCTTCTTCTTCGGCCCTCTTCTTCAGTTTTGCACCAAGCGTTTCCTTGAGTTCCTTACTCATCCATACAATTCTCTTAAGGCCTCCGTCCGCGGTAAGGAACTTCCTGCTTACCATGTAAAGCCTTCCGACACCCATGAACCCGGGAGTCTGCACTCCCCCGCCGATTGTGCCCGCAAGCGTGCTGAAGGTCATACCTATCGGCGTCATCCCCGAGTATTCACGGTTAACCACCATGAAACCATTTGCTTCCGGTATAACAGCAATCACGCATTCAAAACAACCACACCCGGTTTCCGGGTCCTCCATAATGGTGTAAGCATTGAAACGTTCAATGTGCTTATTGGAATTATTATAAACAGCTTCGTTTATCCCTTCCCACTGGCCTTTAACGGGATCTATAACCTTTCCCTTCTTTACAGGCTGATTGGGCCCTGTCGGGCTTATCTCAAAAGACGCCTTGCAGTCCATCCAGTTGTAGGCGCCGCACAATCCAAGCCTTTCCGGCTTGACTATACAGACATGGTCGGGGGCGAAACTCTGGCATAAAGTGCAGGTATAGAAAGTATCCACGCTCTCATCCGTCATACCCGCAACTCTTTCGTCACGGTAATCAAACGCTTTTAACGCCTCCGGCATAACCTTTTTTACATCTTCTTCTTTAGTGTAGAGTTTTACCTCCACCTTGTCAACAATCTCACCGAATACATCATGAATACGCGCATGAATTATTGTCCCAAAGTGTTTTATCTTGAATCCCTTCTTCTGCGCATCCTTGCTTATCCTCAGCCAGTTGAGATTCCTCTGGCCCATATGCCATATGCCCATAGCTTCATTAATAAACGAATGAAGCTGTCTTTCAATAATGGGTTCAAAATCATCCTGCATCTTTCGCCCCGCAACTTCCACGAGTATCCCGATAGGAAGAGCATCACCCTCCTTCACGTCGTCAATCTCAGGGCCGATTACTTCTATCTTTCCGTCCTCAAGCTCATCCGGTTCCCTCATCCTCAGGTATTCAAATGAATCAGAGTATTTTCCTCCGAACTGAACGTACATTTGTTCCTTCCTTACAACTTCCCCTTCAAACGCCGCTGCGTAGGAAACGGGAATTGGTATCTTCGCCACTTTCACCTTAACCCCGCGCACCTCAATACAGGTCGACACTATCTTGCTGTAATCCAGCTGCTTTACAAGGTGTTCATAAGTACATATCCCTGTAGGCAGTATTTCAGGGATATCGGTATCGGCGATTATGGGGAAGCCCATGTCAATCGCGCCCGCGCCGGTCGCATACTTGACATCGTCAATCTCTCCCAGGGTAAGGCCGAACGCGAAAACCCTTTCCTGGCAGTACTTCAGGCATTTCAACGCCTCGCCTTTTTTATGGCCTCCAAAAGTCAGCGCTCCCCTTATTGCCCAGTGTAAAGGAAATATTCCTGAAATCGTATCCCTGCCGTAAGGCACAATGTAGTTGTCCCAGCCCATCTGCACCTTTTCCTCAAGTAACTGGTCAACAATGCTTCTGCCGTTGGTTGACGAACCCGCGAATACGAGTATGTTCCTCTGCTGGAACTCACGCACTATATTAACCGCTGTCTTATTGTCGGGCGCGGCACCGAGGATTGCCGCAAATCCGGGCATCCTGCCGTCAACAAGTTTTATCCCCAGCGTCCTTAGTATCGTATCCGAGAAAAACCCCACACAATCCTTCTGCGGTTCCTGCTCGTAAAGATATCTTAATGCAACAATTATTTCTTCCGCAAGCAATGCTGCAATGCCT
>JAUXBS010000018.1 GCA_030619245.1 Clostridia bacterium
GGGCAGTGACCGAAGGCTTGCCGAGGGAACGTCACCCCGGGGGAGAATGTGTCTCCCCCATGACTGAGGCGGATTCACCAAGGTGAGGGCGCAATGCGGTGGCATTGTAACCGACGAAATAACGAAGAAGTCGCCCGGAATTTAGCCTCCCAAAGGGCTTCGGGCTTTTGGCCTGTGCCTTTGCAACACTCGGCTTACATACACCCGGTATGTAAGTGTTGGGTAACATAAATATCTTGACAATGGAATGTCTAAATTTGAGGTCAGTACAAGGAGCGACGAGAGAACAATGTTGAATACATGTAAACGAGGAGCGACGCAGGAATGGCCCAAAGGTGGATGTTCCCTTCGGGCTGAGTTCTTTTGCCTTAATTCTGCGTTGTTCATCACTCAGATACCGCAACGGGTATGCAGCGCTCTTCACTCCTTGAATTCAGGCAAAATAACCTCAGCCATTGTTAAGCTATTTATGTTACCCAACACAAACCTCTCGTTGCTTCGGTGCGGCTCAAAATCCCCTGGCAAAAATAACAGGAATTTATGTTACAGAGCACTAGAAGCAGTTGAACTGTATGGGGTTCTGAAACTTGACTTAAGTCGCATTTGGGACCCTTAGTAGGATGCCAAGTCGAAATAGAAAGAGATAGAAAAACCTGGTCCGCTTTATTGTTGGGATTTGGTTTCTTGCCAAATTACATTACAATGAAAATATAAATTGACAATTTCGAATATCATGGTATAATATAAACATGGTTAGAAGAGAAAATTATATAAGACATATTAGGACTGCGCTTGGAAGAAGTCGAGCTGTGGCTCTATTAGGTCCGCGTCAATGTGGTAAAACTACTCTGGCGCGAGAGTTGGTTGATATTCACTCACCCAATTATTTTGATCTCGAAGATCCGAGCAGTCTTATTGGTTTGGCAGATCCTAAGACGGTTCTTGAACCTTTAAAAGATATTGTTGTTATTGATGAAGTTCAGCATAGACCAGATCTTTTTCCTGTCTTGCGAGTTTTGTTGGATCGCAAGCCTTTACCTGCCAGGTTTCTTATTCTTGGAAGCGCCTCACCTGAGCTTTTACGGCAATCATCAGAATCCCTTGCCGGTCGACTTGAAATAATAGAAATGAGCGGTTTTGATTTATTGGAAGTTGGACAAAAAAAGGCTTCGCGCCTATGGTTAAGAGGCGGGTTTCCGTTGTCATTTCTGGCGAAAAACGACACGGATAGTTTTGCCTGGAGGAAAAGTTTTATTAAGTCATTTCTTGAGAGAGATCTACGAGCGCAGGGTATTGACATTCCGGCAGTAACATTACATCGTTTTTGGGCCATGCTTGCTCACAGTCATGGACAAATATGGAATGCCGCGCCTTTAGCAACTTCGCTGGGAATAACAGAGCCGACAGTACGAAAATATTTAGATATTTTTACTGGTGTGTTTATGGTTCGTCAGCTTCAGCCCTGGCATGTGAATATCAAGAAACGCCAGGTGAAATCGCCAAAAATATATATACGAGATACAGGAGTGCTGAATTTTCTATTGGGACTTAAGACGGAAGCCGAGATATTACGCCATCCTGGGTGCGGATCATCATGGGAAGGATTTGTCATTGAGGAGGTAATCCGCTCTCTTGATATGGACGATGTGTATTTTTGGGCAACGCATAATGGGGCAGAAATCGATCTTGTTTTTTCTAAAGGAGGAAATATGTACGGTGTTGAAGTAAAACGCGCTGATGCTCCGACCATGACGCCTTCAATACGGATTGCATTAGAGGATTTGAAACTGGAGCGTATTACCGTAATTTATCCTGGTAAAAAGCGTTATTCACTTCATGAAAAGGTTAAGGTTGTTCCTTTCGATGAAATTATAGGCGGGATGAAGGATATATTTGGGTGATATTATGAAATATGAATTGAAACCAGACAATAGAAATTCATCCGATAATGGTTTATGCTTAGTTGTCACAAATTGTACAACTAATTGAAAATATTCATGTTCTGAAACTCGACTGAGGTCGCATTTGAGACCCTTTTTCAAATTCAGGCTGAATATGTTATATATTTGATATTTGTGGCACATGGTTTTATAAGTGACTTAAATAACGTTGTAAATGTAAGATTTCGTTTCGAGCATGTTATTTATATCACTTTTTTTGTCGACGATATATAGAAATAATGTAAAAATATTGTAAAATAATGCTTGACAATCTTACAAACCTGTGTTATAATAGTTATCTAAGTAAATTAAGTCACTAACCGAGTTTGGGAGGTTACCAGATTATCGGATAGGGGAATCCGGGATTTGGTTTTTATTTCAATGAAAAGAAAAAGAAGCAAGTACAGTTGAGGGGTGGTTGATACACTCTTCAATTCAAGTAATAGTATGTTGAAAGGAGAGTATTAAATGGCAGATTTTGATAAAAATAAAAATAAGGGCGCGATGCCGCCGCCTTCACCGCTTGAGGGGAAGGGCAGTATACCGGTTCCCGGAGGAGTTTCTCCGGCAGGGCCACCGGTTAAGGTTTCTACCGCAAAGGATAAGGAAAACGGAGTTCTGGATGCGGCCAGGAAGAGGCTTGAGGACCTGCTGAAGAGCAAGTCACAGGAACAGCAGTCCAAGTGGAAGGATGTTGTGAATACTCTTTATGAAGAAAATAAGACATTGAAAGACAGGATGTCCTCCGGTGAATTTGAGCAGAAGCTGGAGAATGACAAGAGGGAAATGGAACTAAGAATGTACAGGGAGGATGTTGACAGGAAGATAAAAACGCTCGAGAAACAGCTTGAAATGGAGAAAGATAAGGTTAGCCGGCAGGCATCCAGGTTGCAGGAAGACCAGAAATCAGCGCTTAAGGTCGAAATGGGTTTAAGGGAGGTTCTTCAGAAGAGCAACAGGGAGAAGGAAATAAAACAGCTCAAGGGTGAAAAGGAAAAACTATATAACGAACTGGAGGAATACAGGAAAAAAGTTGATATTACAGTTGAGGAAATGAAACTCCTGCAGCAGAAACAGGAAGATAACAATATAAGATGGGGCGAAGAGATAAATGAAAAAAACGCGGAGGTAATAGCAATAAAGGCGCTGTTGAAGAGCAGAGAAGAAGACCTTGAAGAATTGGCGCAAAAGCAGGCGAAGGAAATGGAGGGGAAAGAAGAAGAAATTGATAAGATAATGGAAAAGCTCCAGGTCCGGTTTGAGGTTGAAAAGAAGCGTTTTGATGAGGAACTGGGAAAGAATGAGAGAAACAGGGATGCCCTTATCACGAAGTATTCAGGACAGACACGGGAACTGGAGAAGTCCTTGAAGAATAGCGAGGAGAAAAGGCTCCTTGCGGAGGCATTCCAGGCGCGCAGCGCGGAGCAGAAGGCGGCAACTGATAAGTTGTTTGCCCAGATTAGCGAGGAACTGAAGAAGCGGGAAGTTGAAAACAATACCCTCAGGAACCGGATGAATAATGAAATCCTTGACCTTAAAAATGAATACTACAGGAAAGAACAGGCAATAGTTAAGGAAAAGATGGACCTGGAATATAAATTAAAGATTTCAGAGAAAGAAGTGATGATAACGAATAAGGCATACGACGATGCCTTAAAGTTAACCCAGGCTGAATACGATAAAAATGAAAAGAAACTCCAACTTGAAGTTGAACGTCTGAGGGAAAGGTTTGAAGAGGGAAAAACCGTAAACAGGCAGCAGTCGTTGATAGCTGAAAAGAAGATTTCTGCAATGCAGGAGAAGGTTGATAAGAGCAAACAGGGGGAGGAATCAGCCAGGATGAAGCTGATGGACATGAAAAAGGCTATGGCTGACGCAAACGAGCAGTTGCAGGCGCAGTTACGGGAAAAAGAGTATATTTCAAGGCAGATGAACCAGAAGATAGCGGAGCTGGGGAATGAATTCAGGGGTAGGGAGAAGGATTTGGTATCGGAAACAGCCCGTCTTGAGAGCAGGTTAAAGGAAACGCAGGATAAGCTGAACCGCGAGACCAGGGAATGGAAGGAAAAACTTAAAGAGGCGGAAACAGAGAAATCAAAATTTGATGATTCGCTTAGTGAAACCAGTCATACCCTCAGGAAGAGGGAAAAGGAATTCAAGGCCGTAAGCAGTGATATGGAGGAAAATATTGAGAACCTGGAACATGAAAAAGGCAGGCTGGAACGGGAGTTATTTGAAGAAAAGAAAGCATACGAAGAGAAGCTAAAGGGTGAGGAGTCCAGGTTCCAGGCAATGATAAGCGCTTCAAAGCAGAAGGAATCAGAACTGGTTGACAGGACAGGGAAACTGGAGGCCAGGTTGAGGGAACAGTCCATAGATTACAGCAGGGAGAAGGCATTGCTGGACGAAAAGTTAATAAGAAGCGAGGAAGATAAAGTCAATACCGGGCGGCTTGTCCGCCGTTCAAGGGAAAAGACAAAAGCAATGGAGAGGGAGATTGAATACTTTGAGCAGGAGGTCAAAGAACTCGAGAAGCGGATTGATGATGAGAGGTCGACCTGGAAGGACAGGCTGAAGAATGCTGTAAGGGAAAAGAGTATTGTTAAGGATGAAATGAGCCGCAGGGAAGAGGAATTCAGGTCTGAAAAAGAGGAAATGCTTGATTCCGTTGGAAGTATAAAAGACGGTCTTGAAGAGAAGATAAGGATTTTGCAGGAAGAGCATAAAGGTGAGACAAAAACTTTGGTTGACCGATTGAACAAAAGTAAGGAAGCAGAGTTTAAGAGTGAGAACAGAAAACTGAAGGACGAACTTGAAAACCAGAAGAAGAAGGCGCGGGTTCTTATAAGCGCGGTTAAAAAGGATGATTCTCTGGATACAATGGGAATGCTTCAGGAACAGGAAAATGAATGGAAGGCAAAACTGGAAGTGAAGGAAAAGGGAAAACTGGAAGCCGATAATACCATGGCAAGGATTAACCTGCAGTTAAATGAAGCCAGGAAACAGTTAAGTGAGCATGAAGAGAAGAATCAGTCCATTATTCAGGAAATTGAAAAGAAGGATGCTTTAATAGAATCATTTAAGTCAAACATGAAGCAGGATGAAAAGGGAAAACTGGAAGAGAGGCAGAAACTGGAGGAGAAACTCAACGCCTACAGGGAAGACCTGAAGAAGAAGGAGGAGGAGTACAGGGCAACCAGGGCAAAACTGCAACTTGAGCTGAATCTGTTGAAGAGCCAGAAGAAAAAGGAAGATGGATTGGGTTCCGGCCTGGAAAAGGACATGGAGAAAATGAAGACGGGATGGGAAGTAAGGTTAAAGAATTCAGAGGCGCAACTTCAGAATATAAGAGAGGAAAACGAAAAACTTCAGGGGGAGGTTTCAGGCGGCAAGAAGGAATTAAAGGAACAAATCCAGCAGCGTGACGATAGGATCAAGGAAATGATAGAACAACTTTCAAAAGAGGGAACCCCTGATACCAGCAAATTGACAACTGAATTAAAGTTAAAAGAAGAGAAATTGAAAACATTGAAGAAAAGAATGGAAGATGAACTGGATGAACAGAGCAGTGACTCGGAAGCATTGTTCATGCAGTTGAAAAATTCCCTGAAAAAGAAGGATGAGGAAATCAAATCACTCAAGAATATAAACGGCGGGAAAAAGCCTGCTGAGAGCAAGGCAAAGGATTTAGCGGAAACTGTTCCTGGAAAAACAGAAGCTGTAAAGCCGGTTTCCGTGGAGAAAAAGGCAGAGGTAAAACAGGCGGCAGTAAAAACAGAACCGGTTGTTCCGGCGGTTGAAACGCCGGAATTTGAAGCAATAATACCGGAAGCGGCTTCGGTGGAACAAAAAGAGGTTAAGGCTGAACCGGTAAAAACAGAACCGGGAAAACCCGCTGAGCCGGAGGCAAAGAAGCAGGTTCCCGGAGATGTAGATAAGAAAGGTAAGTTAAAGCTTGAACCACGTAAGTTGAGCCTTACTCCTCCCGTGAAAAATGCAAAACCTACAGTCAAGTACGAGGCAAAGGTGAAGCCGAAAATGGATGAGAAGAAAAAGGCAGGGGTGGTTCCTGCCGCGGTTAATGATAAGACTGGGAATAAGAAAGGCAAGAAGCTGAAGAAGGAAGAGAAAAATAAAGTTAAAAATGTCAAAAAGGAAAAGAAACCAAAGGGAAAAGTGAAAGGAAAGAGCATTCCCGGTAAGTTCTGGGGTTGGCTGAATGAACCGGTGCATAATTAGTTTTATTTATTTTCTGTTTTCTTATTAAGTATTTTCTGAATTGCCAGGCGGGCCTTATTCTTTACGTCTTCGTCGGAGTCCTCCAGCAGCGTTTGAAGCATTTCACCGGTTTCGGATGTTCCTATCTCTCCAAGCGCCCAGGAGGCGCTTACTCTCATCCACTTATCAGTACTGCTGCTCATTTGTTTGAGCGCGTCAATTGACAATTTGGGGTTATAAGGATATACTGCTTTTACCGCATTTGCCCTTACCCTGTTGTTGGGGTCGTTAAGGAATGGTCGAAGCATTTCAGGAGCGAGGCTTGAGTTTTTAAAGGTTTTTTCTATTGATTCCACGGATTCAGCGCGCAACCTGACCTGTGGATTGATATCCGTTATTGTCCTTGGCCCGTCAGGCGTCTGTATTGTGATTTTCGTTGTTTGTTCTTTGCCTGTCTGGTTTTCCAGTAATTTTGCAAGCGCCAGCCATTGTTCATGAAACCTTTTTAATTCTTCTATGGAAGAAGGTTGTTTCTTTAAAACCAGTTTCTCCATAATTTCCAGGATTTTTTTCTCCCGTTCCAGTATTTCCCTGAATCTCTTAACCTGTCCTGATTCCTGGGTTTTTAGTTTGGAAGGGATAACGCGGGTTATTAAGAACACTATTACGAATAACGTGATTAAAAGGATAAACAATAAAACAAGTATTGCGGTGTTCATTTAGTTCTCCGTTTCCAGGCTCTTAATTAGATTTTCCAGGTATTTCTTTTCCTGTTCAATCAGCGAGTTTTCCTTTTCTTTAAGCATCTTCTCCCCCCGGGCTTTTCCCTCTGTATGGATTCTTACGGTTAACTCTTTTTTTGTCTTCATTATCTCTGCTTTTTGTCTTTCTGTTTCTTTTTTGAATTCATTTCTTTCAGCTTCAAGGGATTGCCGTTCCCGGGTAAGGGTTTGTTTTTCCTTTTTCAGGGATTCCATCATTTTATTCATTTCATTTTCAAGGCCGCTCTTCCTGTGGTTGTATTCGGTTTGAATGTTTATTACAGCGCGGAGGGCTGTTTCTTTTATGATGTTATTGATTTGATTTTTAGGTCCGGATTCAGGCAGGGCTGTTTTGCCGGGGCTGAGTACCGGGCCCCTTTTCGGACTCCCGGTGTTTATGGTTTTAATTATAGGTTTTTTAGTCATCGCTGGAATAATAATATTAAACGTTTTGATGTTTGTCAAGGGTTGAATTAATTTATTAATATTGTATAATGTAGTGTAATGAAAAAGAAGTTTATAATGGTACTGGCAGCAGCAACGGCAGTCCGTCTGGTATTGATTGCTTTTTTAGGGTTGATTAACGATGAAGCGTATTATTGGGCCTGGAGCAGGCACCTGTCATTGAGTTATTATGACCATCCCCCGGTGATTGCCTTCGTTATCAGGGTTTTCACGGAGGTTTTTGGCAGCAGCCCTTTCGTCATTCACCTGGCAGGGCTGTTCTTTATGACAGTTTTCCTGGTGTTGTTGTACTGCTGGTCAAGGGAGATGTTTTCAGCTGAAGAAGCCCTGTGGGGAGTTGTTATCGTGATTTTTTCTCCCCTGTTTTTTCTGGGAGGGGCAGTGCTTACCCCTGACGCCATCCTGGCTTTTTTCTGGGTGCTGACGCTTTATGTTATATTCAGGGCGCTGAAGAGCGGAAAATCTTTTTACTGGTACTGGGCCGGTGTGTCAGCCGGGCTGGGGGCGCTTACGAAGTACAGCATTTTGTTTTTGCCGGCCGCGGTGTTTTTATATCTTATTTTTTCAAAGAAAGACCGGTGGTGGCTGAGGAAAAAAGAACCATATCTTTCCTTCCTGTTGATGCTTGTGATATTCCTTCCCGTGCTGGTATGGAATGCGCGGAATGACTGGGTATCTTTTTCTTTTCATCTGGTTTCAAGGCACAATGCTTATTTTTCGTTTATCCGTTTTGCAAGATTTATAATTTTCCAGATGGGCCACATATCGCCTGTTGCGTACGTTTACTGCTGGATTTCATTTTACCTGCTTTTCATAAAAGGGTTCAGGGAAGACCGGTGGATATACAGGTACCTGTTTTTTACGTCATTTCCACTGGTTGCCGGGTTTTCATTGACAACCTTTTACACGGATTCTCTGGCCCACTGGCCGGCCTTTGGTTATGTGGGGGGATTGATTGCTATTCCCGCTCTGATAAAAACCCGGAAAAAGAATGTAGTCCCGGCAATTAACCTTGCCGTGTGTTTGATTGCGATTTTTATTTATATTGCGCACGTGTTTTATCCGTTTATCCCGGTAAGGGTAGACCCGACGGATGATGTATACGGATGGAATGAGGTGGGGAAAAGGGCAGCGGAGTTATATTCAACTATGCCGGAAAGCAGTTTTCTGTTGTGTAACCGTTATGAAACAGGGGGGCAGTTGAGCTTTGCAATGAAAGAGGAGGTTTATGTTTTACGCCCCGGACATATTACGGCGTTCAGCTTCTGGCAGAATGAAGAGGAACTTACCGGCAGGGATGCCCTGTATTTAACTCATTCAAGGTACTTCTGTCCTCCCGGAAATATTTATAATTTTAAAAAGATAACGAAGTTGAAGGAAATACCGCTCTGCAGGGCAGGAAGAAAAGTACGTACTTTTACCCTGTATCACTGTAAGTGTTTCAGGGGAGTTAAGTGATTAAAGTAATTTACTTGATTTAAAAAATATAAATTGTTAATATATCAGGGGATTATGGCGCATTCGTCTAGTGGTTTAGGACATTGCCCTCTCAAGGCAAAGATCACGGGTTCGAATCCCGTATGCGCTACCAGTTAAGGGGTCAGGCCTTTACATTTTACAAAATGCAGCAATAAGCATTTTTCTATGTTAAACTTAATTATTATCAATTAATTAATAAATAGAGATATACAGATTATGTAAAATGTAAAGGCCTGACCCCTTAATATTTAATATTTTTGTTGACAAATTAAAAAATATATGTTATAATATTAACTATGAGAATAAACATGTTAATTATGTTTATATAAGTTTTTAATATTTAACAATAAGCAATTTATTCAAATGGCAAAAATAAATAAAATAAAATTATTAATAACCTGTCTAAGCATTGTATTCGTAACAGGACTGCCTGTGTATGCCCGGCTTGGTTCGCCTCAGGCTCCCGTCAAACCGGAGGCAGTGTCAAACCCTAAGATACAATATGTGCTAAGACGATTGATCAGGGAAAAGGCAGTTAGAGGCAGGGAAGGGATAAGGTTGTTTGCAGCAAGCAGAAATTTATCCGTAAAAGGGGAAATGGTCAGGGTAGTAATTGAAACAGGAAAGGGAGAATCAATTGACCGGCATGCGCTGAAGGGGATGGGGGTAAGAATACTCTCTGTTTACAGGCACCTGCTGGAAGTAGAAGCTCCAATAGATAAATTAGAACGGATTGCCGATAATTTCCCCGTGGTTAAACGTATTCGCAGGCCCCTCAGTCCCGTGAAACTTGAGGTAACAAGCGAGGGCGTCGGTGTAACCAACGCGGGGAATTACCACGTTAACGGCAGTTCCGGTACGGGAGTTAAGATTGCGGTTATTGATGCGGATTTTTCCTTTTTAAGTGAGGCCCAGGCAGCAGGGGACCTGCCATACGATGTAGTACTTTCAACTTTTGGTATAGATTATGGTGATGGTGGAGGGCATGGAACCGCCAGCGCCGAGATAGTATACGACATGGCTCCGAATGCTGAGTTATATCTCTTGAGGATTTCATCATCTGCAGTTTCACTGGGGAATGCAAAGGATTACTGCAAGGCAAATGGCATTGATATCATCAGTTGTTCACTGGGATGGTTCAACAGCGGCCCCGGGGACGGTACCGGTGAGGTGTGCGATATAGCGAATGATGCAAGGGATTCAGGTATACTGTGGGTTAACTCTGCCGGGAATCATGCTAACGGGCACTGGCAGGGGGATTTTAAGGATGAATATGGCAAGACAGGCCCTAACAATTATCATGAATATTACAGTGATTATGAGTATTTAACTATCAGTGCCACCGAGGGTGATTTAATTCGGGTGACCCTGAGGTGGGACACCACTTCCTGGGGTTATTGTGACCAGGATTATAATTTGTACCTTGCCACGTATAGCGCCGGGAGTTTTTGGTTTGAAGGTTTTTCGTTCGATATCCAGAATGGGGCCGGGTGCTATCCCCTGGAAGAAATTCAGTATACGGCGCTTCATTCAGTGGATCATTATATACTGGTTAGAAGGTTTAATGCGCCTGATTCTCCTCATAACCTGGAAATATTTTCAATAAATCATGACCTGGATTACTTTAGAGTGACTGCCGGTTCAATACTTGAACCTTCGGACTCCGCTAAGGTTATCGCTGTCGGAGCTGTTGAGGCCATTAACGCCAGTACCTGGGATACTGAGTTGGAGAGTTTCAGTTCCCGGGGGCCCACGAATGACGGCAGGGTTAAACCTGATATATGCGGCCCTGAC
>JAUXBS010000110.1 GCA_030619245.1 Clostridia bacterium
CTATCACTTCAGGGTTGTACTTTTCTTACAGATTTATATCATTATATTCCTTAAATAATGACAATCCTGAGAGGAGAGGGGATTACAGGGTAGATTAACGGAAAAACATATGATATAATTGCGCTTGCGATTCACTGAAAAAATGAAATATTTTCAACTCCTTATTCGTATACTATAGTGAAGGCACAGAATTAAAAGGAGGAAACCAAAATGAAAAGACTTACTGTTGGAATCGTAGCAACGCTGGCTCTGTTCCTATGCCCCGGAACAGTCTTTGCGGATGACCTTGATGAAAACATTACACTCAAGCAGTCCCTGGAAGGATTTCAGTTCGCAGCAAAAGTAGTAAGACAGGCAGCTCTGAAAGAAGGCTACTCATGGGAAGAATCCCGAATGGTCGCGATTGCGGCAGGGGAAACTTTAAAGGAAGGCCTTTCAGGCGACAAGCTAATGAAGCAGGTCCGAACGCGCGCCAGGGAAAAGATAAAGGAAAATGAGCAGGCAATGGAGCAAACAAGGACTCGTACCCGGACAAGGACAAGAAACGAATCCGGAAACATGCCCGATGACGTAAAAAGACAAATAAACAGGGCAGAAGAAAACATCAGGGACGAAAGAGGCATTGCCAGGGATAAGCGTTAATAGTAACAGGCAATACAGCTAAAACATAAATTATTGCAGAGCTTTCTTTACCAAAGGGAGCTGCTGCAATATTTATATAATATTCACTACTTCCATGGTAAAAAAAAATAATGACAAACCAGTTAACTGATCATGAAATAATAGAGCAAACCCTTTACAACGACAGGGAATTCTATGGCCGGTTAATTGACAGGCACAAGAACTCTGTTTACAACTACGCTTACAAGCTGACTGGAAACCATCATGAATCAGAGGATATAACCATGGAAGCATTTATCAGGGCATACAAAAAACTGTCGGATTTTAAGTTCAGCTACAAGTTCAGGACCTGGGTCTATGCCATAGCAACCAACCTAGTTCGTGACAGGATTAGAAGGAAAAAACTGATAAAAATCATCCCCCTGAGTTTCCTTTCGCGCAGGACTGATGAGGACGAGTTTGAACAGGGAATACCTGACTCGGCGGATGGCCCGGTAGAACTCCTTGACAAAAAAGAATCCATAAACAACACAAAATATATTATAAACTCTCTTCCGCGCAAGTACAGGGAAGTCTTTCTTCTCAGGTGTTTGGAAGACATGCCCTATGACGAAATCGCGCAAATAACAGGCTTGCCCATAGGCACGGTTGAAAACAGGCTGTTCAGGGCAAAGAAAATCCTGATGGGCAACCATGAACTTATACAAAAATACTACGACAACAAAGGAGGATTCCATGAACAAGGATAAAATATTTAACAGATTAACACATGACATGAAACAAAGTAATGTCACCCTCCCTGAAGGCCTGACAAATAAAATTATGACCAGGGTAAGGGCAGTTGACATAAAGGAACCTGTTTCACAACCAGCTTCGCCCAGGTGGCTGAAACCCGTGTGTGCCTTTGCGGTTATCCTCTGTGTATTAATAACATCTTCAATTCTGATAATACAAAAATCATCCAATACCATACTGGTCAAATTCAGCATAGACATTTTAGATGCAAGGCAGGTATCGTTGGTAGGAGATTTTAACGGCTGGGACGAGCAGGCGGTGGAACTGAAATATAAAAACGGCACCTGGAAAACGAAATTACGCCTGAAACCGGACAGGTACCAGTACATGTTTCTGGTGGACGGGGAAAGATGGATAGCCGACCCTCAATCAACGGAGTATGTTGATGACGGCTATGGTAAAAGGAATTCAATAATAGATATTACAAGAATATAAAAGCAGGAGCAAGCATGAACACAATAATTAAAACCCTATTAATATTAACTTTACTGGCCATATCCCGATCGGCTGAATCCCAGCCAACCAATCCCAGGAAACTTGCTGAATTAAAAACCATGATAGAGCAAAAAAGCAAGTTCACACGGGAAAACACAGACCGGCTCCTCTTGCAGATAGAAAACGCCTCAAAGGAAGGCCTACCTGCGGATTTTCTGATGAACCGTATCATGGAAGGACTGACCAAAAGGGCAAAATACAGTGTCATACAAAAAGTCATAAACAACCACATAGACAGCTTAACACGGGCGCGGGAAATACTTAACCGGTCAAAACAGGAATTCTCAAAGGAAACCAGGGAATACTACACCCTCTACATAGGAGAACTCCTTAACAGGGGACTGAAAAAGAACGAGTGGGCCCAGGTAATGGATTCATATGTGAAAATTGGCTCAGGCATAGAGGAAGCCTCTAAAACCTGCGGCATTTTAGTCCGGCTCACAGAAAGAAGGATTCCCAGGAACCATTGCCTTGATGTCATCTTACAGGGCATAAAAAACAACTATGAATTAAAACAACTGGAAAGAATAGGCCAGCTGTACATTGATTCTCTTGGCACATATCTTACCTCCGAGGAAATTAAAGACATTCTGGCACATGGCATTAAAAAACAATCCGGATTCTTCCATATCAATGACGACCTGCAGGAAATGAGCAGGCTGGTATTCAGGGAAAGAAAGAACTCCTTACACAGAACACAGATGGAACAGCTCAGGGAAGAACGAATAGATGATAAACGTTTTATGGAAAGGATTCATCCTAATGAAAATAATAAAAAATAAGGCCTTATTATTAACTTCTTTACTCTTACTCTTCAACACCGGCGCATTTGCAATAACCAATCACTTCTGGGGTGATGTGGATATTTCTGGCATATACTCTGATAACGTGTACAGAACAAGCAATAAATACGGTGACTTAGGACTGTTGACCAACATGTCCGCAGGCATGAGGACAAAATTCTCAAAGTACACCTTCTCCAGGATCAACTACAGTTATAAGCTGAAAAACTTTTTAATGGAGAATATAGAAAACAACTCGTCGCACCTCGCCAATGTCCTGTTCAAGCAGAGATTAGGGGAAATAGCGGTAATAAACCTTAACGCTGGTGGGGAAATGACGCACTTCCCTAATATCACCGTAGACAAGTACCTTATTACCCAGGACTCAACCAGGTTATTCGCCTTTCCTGAATTAAAGTTTTACCCTACAAAAAGCACCAGTCTCGGTATTTCAGGCAACCTCAATACAGTAACATTCCCGGAATATGACCTTGATTATACCGGGACAGGTATATCGGGCAGCATTGGCCAGGAATTCTCACTGTATACATACTTGAAAGCAGGCGGGAGTTACAATAATATAAATTACAGCGAAAGATATGTCTATGGCATCACGGGCAGCACCAGGACAAACACCAGCGACCTGCGGCTGGACACTGAAACCTCTCTATTTATAAGCCTCTCCCAGTATATATCAGTATTGAAAAGCAACCTCACCGTTGCCTACATATGGAAACAGTTGACCTCCAACGGCAATTACTTTGACTTCGGCCCTGAACAGTGGGAAGTATGGCAGGCCGGGGATTTAACGGGGGATGAAATACTGGTTGACAACTATTATAGTTATACCTCTGGTATCCTGGACGTCTCAGGCACTACTAAACTAAACAGTTCCATGAAATTAAACTATAAAATGACATACGGGACGAAGAACTATGTGGGCCGGCTCGCCAAAGACGTAAACGACGAGTTCATAACTCCTGATGCCATAAGAAGCGACACTCCCCTTATACTGAAGATTGAAATCATCAAATCTCTTACCGAGGAACTATATCTCGGCATAGGCAACCTTGAAATGAGCATACTCTACAAATACGAAAACAACAGTTCAAACGACTATCTCTATAATTACACTGCTAATAACATCAGTATTTTTGCAAAGTATTATTTTAGCAAGTGAGATAAATTCATCTGCCTGTATAATCGGAAACATTTCCGATTACATAATGTAGTAGTTGAACTTTTATAGCATATCGACGACAAACCACAACCCTCCGTATCCACCGATTTACATCAAAATCCACCAAGTTGTAACCAACATGGACACTATTTGGACAAAAGTTAGAAACTTTTTTCCTGAAATTGCCATGCCGGGCAAAATATAGCCGCCTTGCAGTTTCTATAGCTGAAAGTGTAGGATGTCATCCTCGCGCATGCGGGAATCCATAATAAAATAAAGTTGTCATCCTGAACGATAGTGAAGGATCTATATTATTTGACATATGCTTATCAGTCTAATATAATGGACACGTGTCCATTATATTGGAAAGGAAATGAACAAAAATGAAAATAGGAATTGTTATTTCAAGCAATGATGCGGAAACGTGCTGGAATGCTTTACGGTATGGCAATTATTGTTTATCCCAGGGAGATGATGTAAAAGTATTTTTTATGGGTAAAGGTGTTGAATACCAGAAGGTAAGCTTAGAAAAATACAATACGGTAGAACAGGCGGAGAAAATAATGAAGGATGGCGGTAAAATATATGCCTGCGGTAGTTGTATTAAATCACGGGCCCAGGAAAGTTCAGATATATGTCCGATTTCTACAATGAAGGATATGTATGATATTGTTAAAGAGAGTGACAAGGTGGTAACTTTCTAACATGAAAAAAGAAATCAAGTTAAAACCTATAGGGATTATCCATACACCTTACAAAGAAAAGAGGGGGATGCCGATCCAGGGAACATTTAAAAAAAACGTCAAGGGTACAATTAAGCTATTTCCTGAATATGAAGCTGGACTAAAGGATATAGAAGGGTTTTCACATCTCATTTTGATTTACTATTTTAACCGATCGATGAAAGAGAATCTCATTGGTACCCCGTTTCTTGAGGATAAGGAGCATGGCATATTCGCCATTAGAAGTCCTCACCGGCCGAATCACATTGGACTATCAATAGTCAAACTCGAAAAGGTGGCTGGCGACACAATTACATTTTCAGAAGTAGATATCCTTAACGACACTCCTCTGCTGGATATAAAACCTTATGTCAAGCATTTTGACAGCCGAAGAAACATAAGGAATGGCTGGATAGAGAAACATTTTAAAAAGGGCCGGGTACCGAGAAGGGTAAAGCTAAAACATTGATAAAAAATAATAAACTTACCGGGCATAGAATATCAGGCATATAATATTGTAAATGCAGAATGTGTTTTAACATC
>JAUXBS010000152.1 GCA_030619245.1 Clostridia bacterium
CAGAAAGATACCGGAAGAGAGCCTGAACCTTTCACCCGCGCCCCGCAAGAGATTCTTCAAATACCTCATATACCGTCTTTTCGGAACTTTTAAAATCAGTTTCAGGTTCAAAGACAGGGATTTCCTCAGGCAGGGCTGGGCCAGGGTTGAATACACCCGGGAAGGGATTCCTTTCTGCTGGGCCTTAGGCAAGGCATCTTCAGTCCGCCTGCCCCTTGAAAGAAATGAGTATTCCCTGACATTGAGGGCGCGCCCGCCAATGTTTAAAATCCCGCTGCAGCAAACCATGGAAGTTTATATCAATAACAAATACTGCTCTGAATTAAAACTTGATAATGGTTGGAGTGAATACTCACTTACCTTACCCCGTAAACACATCATTGAAGGCATGAATACAATCAGTTTTAAATACAGGTATAACACCACCACAGATAATATGCTTGATGAACCCGCCCCCAGAAGGCTTGCCGCAGCATTTGAATGGATAAGACTAACAAATGACTAATGGGGACAGACACCATTGGTGTCTGTCCCCAATTTTATTCCAATTTTATTTTAGTTTAAGGTAGGCAAAAGCAACCGAAATATCCCTTGGATCCCCCTGGTCAAACACTTCAACGGGACTCGCGAGGTAGTTATAACGGAACAATACCGCATTCCGGCCCTCTCTCCAGTATTTTGCGGGTATTTCAACAGTGTATATATCCCAGACCCCTGAAACCGTCACCTTTGAAACATAACTGCCATTCACGTATATCTTTATCCACTGTTCCGGAGCACCCTTATAATCAATTGAATGCGCTTTCAATTCCATTTCATAGTCGCCTGGTTCCTTCACGGGGATAGAGATAACTGATTCAATATCATTCGCCCAGCAATACGGGAAATTCCCGTCACTGATTTCATTCCTTGACCAGCCACCCTTCAGGAATATCCTGTTTTCCCTGTTAAAATCTATCTTAATACAGCCCTTCCTGTGAAAACTGTCTATCCTCTTCCTGACCCTGCGGGACGGTTTTAGTTCCTCATCCGGAGCATGCAGGTACACGCACTTCATAGCATCCTTCCCGCCTTCGGGTATCATCTTATAAACAACTGTTTTATGGCCGTACTTAAATATGGATATTGCCTTTTTCGAGCTGAACCCTGCCCTGTCCATTATCCTCCTGCTTCCCCTGTGGAAATAAAGGCTTTTATTCACCGGGATGTTTTTATTGAACATAAACGGAGACCTTATCGTGGCATCCCTGTTAGCGAAGCTTTCCTTGAAATTCTTTTCGGCAGCCCTGTTTATACTGGGTTTTAAGGCAAACGAGGGATACGCTTCATGTATAACCGAGGGATGCCAGTACCAGTGAGCTTTTATATCATCGCCCTTCCTTTTCTGCTCTCCAATGAGTTTATACAAATAGAACTGCCCCCAGTCATATCCGGGAGTCAGGATTACACTGTTACTCTCAACATTATCAAGTATGATATCAACGAATTTATCCGTCCAGACATTGTCACTCTGGTTAACAACCGGATAGTTGCCGGCGTACACCCTGAAGAACAGCAATAACGAAAGCGCGATAAAAACACCCTCCCTGAGTCTCTTGTCCAGGTTCTTTACTGCTGCAAGTTTCCTGTAAGCGGCATCAAGCCCCGCTGCAATGAAAACCGCAAACATTATATATGAAGGAATAAAGAATACATACACGTCTCCAACCCCATAATTTAACGAAAAGAACAAATTCCCAAAATATATCAACATAAGCAGGGAAACCTGCTTCAACCTGTCCCTTATCATCAGGCATGCCCCGGCAAGCCCTATTACCATTCCAATTACATGGAACTGGTTTTTAAGCTTCAGTATATAATAGGGAATCCTGTCCAAAAAGAATTCCCCGAAGGTATAGGAAAACATTCTTCCCTTGAACTGCCCCCCGGTAATCCACCACATGAAATCCTCAAAGTTGTACACCCACATCTCAACATAAGCTGACGGATTGTAAGTGCGTATAAAAACATAGGAGTACTGCAGGGCGGCAAGAACAAAAAACCCGGCGCAGATGAGAAGGTTAACCGGCTTGAGGAGAACCCTGTAATTTGAAACCAGTATAAAAATAACAACTGCCGGCACAAGGAGCACCATCGAAAGATGGTGGCCGAAACTCATTGCAAACGTAAAACACGCAAGAAAGAAGTACTTGATATCCTTCTTTTCATCCCATATCAGCAGGTAAAGCACAACCGCTGTTATGAAAAAAGCATTAAGCGTATAAACCTCCGCCACCACAGCCTGTGACCAGAAGGTGCGGGAAACGGAAAACAACAAAGCTGATATGAACGATACCGGTTTATTCCGGGTTAAACGCAGTATCACGAAGAACAGGAACACTGCGGTAAGAGAGGCAAAAAAAGCAGACATCAGGTTAATCCTGTAGGCAGGGCTTCCCGCCGGGATCAGGTAGAACAGGTGGCTTATTAAAGTGTATGCGGGGTATCCCGGCGTATGGGGTATGCCAAGTATCTTACCTGTAAACTGAAACTTTGCCACGTCACCGGAATAACCTATACCTGGCATAAGGGTACCCAGGTATATGGCAAACGTTAATATAAAAAGCAGAATAACGGGATAATTATTCTTGATTTTGTCTAATTTTATCATATTCATGAACATTATATCTAAAACCAGCCCGTAAAATCAAGTAATATAATTCCAGGGCCATTTGAATGTAACGAAATGTCTTATGTTGAAAGAATTTGATAATTAATTATACCAATCCTGAATTTTAAAAATGAAATATATCACACCAGGCCTCGAATTCCGGCTCCGGACCAAGCACCGGACCCTGGACAGTATTTAAACAGTAAAGTTTATCAATACTCTTATTATAGAAAATATAATGTGAATCACTGATTAATATATGGGAATGAGTGTAATACGTAAACGAAATTTGACCCACCCCTATTAGATAGTATCGTCTATAGAAATAAAACAGGGGGTTAAAATTCGATTACAATACTGGGTTAAATTCTCATTACATTTTACAGTCATGTGTTAATGAGCGTTTGTCGATGTTTCTGGAGAAAGGCATACTATGATGATATTATGATTTATTTTTTACTTTGAATGGTGAAACATAGAGGGTCTTTCCTTTTACCGAAATAGCAAGGGGCCTACCGGTTTTCTTGTGATGTTCAACAACTCCTCGGACTGCTTTTTTTATCGCCAATTCAGCTTTATCCTGTAAAGATGTTCTTGTTTTCATATTTTACTCCATTCCTTGAATATTTTTTTGAATAAACCTTCATCTTTCACTACAATATTATCATTATTTGTTTTTGCTATTAAGGTTGGTATAATCCCGGAATTATTGAAAAGCATCCACGAATCAAACAATGGTTTATATAGAATTGAGGAAATTATATATTGATCGCTTAAACCGCCTGCGAACATCCTTTGCCGGCACATTATGACCGCCATCAAAAACCCTTTCTTTTATTCGAGCTAAAGCAAGGGCAGTATCCGGAATCCATAGAAAGAAAAGATGTAGTTATATCCTTTTTCTTTCAATTCTTTTAAAGTATTTACGTATGTTTTTCCGGCAAGAGTTGTCTCAAACGCAAAATCAACATTACGCTCTGAAAAATCATCAATCTGTTGTAAAACTAGTTTTCCAGCTTTAATAGCAACACTACCTGGAGAAAACGGAGCTAATCCCTGTGCAATAAGGTCAGCATTAACAAAATTCGGACATTTAACATATTCAGGTAAAAATTCTTTTGCAAATGTTGTTTTCCCGGATCCATTTGGCCCTGCAATAATATATATGTTTTTACTCTTCATGTATAATTACTCCCATGCTTTCTTACGAGCATTTATATATTAATCGATATCCTCCTTCCATGAAACCACTGAGTTATCTCAGTCTGTCCTGATAGGGTTTTCTTCACTGATTATTACTGAAACTCCATTGCCCGCGATTAACTTGCCGTCCTGTGACCACTTGGGATTATTAAGCCCAATATCAGAAATCAGATTATTATTACTCCCGTCAATATCCACTATATATGTGCCATGCCAGGAGAACGATCCATTCCTGGAAGAATAACACAGCCTGTTTCCATCTGGCGACCATGCCACGCTATAAGGGCTCCATACTTGCAGAAGTTCTTTTGATAACAAACTACCGCTTAAATCGCTCACGTTCAGCATTTGTATGCCTTCACCTGTCATAAACGCTATTTGAGCACTA
>JAUXBS010000067.1 GCA_030619245.1 Clostridia bacterium
AAGGACAATACTTAAACCGGCTTTTTCATTCGGAAAGGCTCTTAAGGCTCCGGGAAGCGTTGTAAAAAGGAAGAAGGGGTTGTTGTTAAGGGTTTTACTGGTACTGTTTCTGGGGGGTTGCGTCTTTGAGGTTTATGATGTATTGAACCAGAAGACCTGGCTGGGTAGGAGGATAAACAGTATCATATTTCCGCGGGGATTCATTATTAATTCCGTTCCGGGAGGCGCGGAGGTATCACTTTCAAACAATGACAGGGAAGTGTTTAACTCAGGTGAAAACAAAACACCTCTTCTTGTTGAAAAGGTTTTGCCCGGAGAATATGTTTTAATCCTCAAAAAACAGGGATTTGAATCCACAAGCAAGGGGCTGGTTATCGGTGACGGGAATAGAATGAAAATAGAGGGGGGTAGTTCTTCAATATCCGGAGGCAGGAGGAATTTTACCATACCACTGGGAATGAACATGTTTTTGGATTCTATTCCCGGGGGCGCGGCTGTCAGTATAAACGGAGAAGTTAAGGGGATTACTCCATTAACATGCAGTGTACCCGCAGGTGAACTGGATGTCAGTATGACAATTAAAGGTTTAGGCTCAATAGGAGGTAAGGGGACCGGGAGATGCAGGGTAAACACATTAAAAAAGCCGGATGAGCAGAAGGGTATTGATAATAGATTCTGGGATTTTATGCTGGATAATAGCGGTAAAATACTAAAGGCTTCCTTAACCGGGACGTTCTTCAGGAAGATTTCAATAGATTCAATCCCGGGAGATGCATCCGTTTATATTGATGATAAAAAGGAATCCGCCGGGGTTACTCCCATAAAAGAATTGTTTATTAAGCCGGGGCGGCATAAACTGAGGATTGAGAAGTACAGGTATGATTCGTGGGAAAAAGTTATTGATGTGAAGGTAAAGGATGCTGTTAATATCTGTCCTGAACTTAAGAAGAAAATACGCGTGTATTCCTACATGAAGGACGGGCCGGGGAAGGATATCAATGCCAGGGTTGCGATAGAGGGGACAGGTGTAAAAAGCAGGAAGACACCCTTCAGTTATTCTCTTATCCCGGGCGTTTATGTTATGAAATTCACCAGGGAGGGCTATGCACCGCTTACGAAAAAGGTGAAGGTAAGGGATGTTTACAGGATTGAAGCGGAGCTGGTCCCGGAAGCGGAAAAAAAACCCGTATATGACGGGACTCTGATTGTTGATACCAGGCCTGATTATACCGGCTCAAAGATATTTGTTGACGGGAAGGCCGAAGGTGATACTGTAAGAAAAATCAAAGGGTTGGAAAGAAGCAGTCATTCCGTAGTAATCAAGCATCCCGATTTACCGAAACCGGCAGAGAAAACCGTGGTTTTCAGCAACCCTAACCAGGTCATTGTTTTAAAATTGGACAGTAATGGCGGGATTTATATTGAAAATACTTTGCCTTGATACATTATAAATTGATTAGCAGAGGCGAATATGCTAATATAGGGCTAATGAAAAAAAACATCAAATTTAAATATATCCTTATTGTGTTATTTGGAGTTTCCATGTTATCCGGCACGAAGCTTTATGCTTCTCCTGAGGATACTGCCGTGCTTGAGGAGGGGATAAGATGTGTTGATGAACTCTATGACAGCGACGTGGCAATTGAGAGGTTCAGGGAAGTTCTGGTTTCTGACACTGCAGCTGTTGAGGTAAAGATACGGGCATGTTTCTGGCTGGCTCACACGTACCTTTTTGAGGGTGAGGAGAGGAAGGCGGAAGAGGCAATCCGTGAGATATTTGGGATTGAAAATGATGCGGGGTATGATTTTTTGTCCGGTTTACCGCCTTCTGTCAAGGAAAACGGTAAGTTGATGTACATATTTAACAGGGAAAAAGAGCTTCTTGCAAAGGATAAGGATGAGAAGGAGTTATTTGAAATCAAAGAAGTCCGGCAGGAAGAGGGTAAGGTCCAGGAAATCAGGAAGAAAGGGAAGTTCACTCTTGGGAAGTTCGTTGTCAGCGCTCTGATGGCTGCTGCCTATGTTGTGATACTGGCAATAATATGAGGCCGGTTAAATTATTTAAATCAGCTGAGAATGGACAGACTTTGACGGAGTATGCGCTCCTGATAACTATTACCGTTTTCAGCCTGGTTGTGGTCAATAAACTATTTATCGGCGTGATAGGGCAGGCGATGAGGCGTGTGGTGGAAATTGTTTCGCTTCCCATACCATAAGAATACGGGGAATAAATGATTAAAAAGGAATTGTTGAGGCTTTTTTCAGATGAAAGTGGTCAGAGTACGACGGAGTACATATTGATCATTGCTCTCATTGTTGTTACCTGCGTTGTTGCCGTCCGGTTATTCGGCAAGAAGATAAGAGATCTGTTCATCAAGGCCGCAAAAGAAATAGAATGATAGTAGAAATTGCTTTTCCCATCCCGGTCGACAGGGTTTTCACCTATTCGGTTCCCGAAACCATTCAATCAAAAATAAAAGAAGGGATTAAAGTGCGCGCGCCTTTTGGCAGGCGTGACATGACCGGTTGGGTTGTTAATACAGCTGCAAGAACCGGGATAAAAAACTTGAAGGACATAAGGGGGGTAGTTGAGGACGAGCTAATGATTACGCCTCCGCTTCTTGCTCTTGCCCGCTGGATGTCAGGTTATTATATTTGTTCGCTGGGCCAGGCGTTGGATGCGGTTCTTTCCCATAATTTCCGCCCCGTTAAATCCAGGATAATAAAATCCATAGTTCAGCCGGCCGGGAATATGACTGCCTGGATTCCCCTGCCGGAACAGAAGGAAATAATAGGCAGGATAAGGAAGGATATATTCAAGAAGGTTTTTAGTCCGTTTCTGCTTAAGGGCGGGAGTGATACAGGGAAGACTGAGGTGTATATGCAGTGCATCGCGGCAGTCCAGGAAACAGGAAGGTCCTCGGTGTTTATGGTACCGGAAATTTCCCTGACACCGCAATTTATCAGGATGTTTGAAGAACGTTTCGGAAGGGACCGGGTCGGGGTATGGCACAGCAGGCTTTCACAGGGGCAGCGTTATGAAGTAAGAGAGTCCTGCAGGAAGGGTAAGTTGGATGTGCTGATAGGCACGATGTCCGCAGTTTTTGTGCCATGCAGGGACCTGGGGTTAATTATAGTTGATGAGGAGCATGATAGTTCATATAAGCATGACAGGACGCCGTTGTATAACACCCGTGATGTTGCCGTTAAAAGGGCTGAACTGGAAGGGACGGTTGTACTTCTTGGTTCTTCAACGCCGGGTTTTGAGTCGTTTTACAGGGCTGAAAATGGAGAGTATGAGTTATTGAACCTGTCACAGAGGATAGGGCGGGAGGAATTGCCTTCGGTTAAAGTTGTTGATATGAAGGAAGGACTGGTGGGGCCCGGGAAATACTTCCGGTTATCTTCAAAACTATACAGGGCAATTGAGGACAGGATAAACAGGAAGGAGCAGGTAATACTCTTCCTGAACCGCAGGGGGTATTTCAGGCATGTAATGTGCAGGGGATGCGGTGAAGTGGTGAAATGCCCTGAATGTAATGTACCGCTGGTGTATCATGTCAGGAAGACTGTCTTGCGCTGTCATTACTGTGGTTATAAAAGGGCCATGCCGCGCGCCTGTCCGGAGTGCCGCAGCGGGAATATCAGGTTTTCCGGTTCAGGCATACAGAGGATTGAGGAGGAACTGGGTAAAAAAATTCCCGGTGCCAGGATTGCCAGGCTGGACTCGGATGCCCTGAAGAAAAGAGGAAACGCTGAGAAGATTATTTCTGATTTCAGCAATGGCAGGATAAATGTCCTGATTGGGACACAGCTTGTGGCAAAGGGCTGGGATTTCCCCGGCGTCAGCCTGGTAGGCGTGGTATCCGCGGATGAACTACTCTACCTGCCGGATTTCAGGGCAAATGAAAGGTTTTTTTCCACCATAGCGCAGGTTGCGGGCAGGAGCGGAAGGGGGGCGGTAAGGGGCGAAATATACATACAGACTTATAACCCTTCGGATGAGGTTTTTGGTAAAATAGCTGATTATGATTACCTTTCATTTTACAGGGACGAAATGAAGATCAGGAAAGAACTGGGGTATCCGCCTTTTTCACAGCTTGTAAACATTACTATTTCAGGAAAGTCAGAGAAGGATGTTGAGGAATTTGCAGGTAAAGCGGGAAAAATTCTGAATGAACTTGTTTCAGGCAGGGAGTACTTTAGCAGTCCGGATGATATAATTATACTCGGCCCGGGCCCGGCGCCGTTTTCAATATTAAGGGGAAATCACCGCTGGCAGATTATAATCAAGAGGAAGCCACCCCTTGATAGCCTGCAGTTACAGAACATGCTGAAAAAAATGTTATCGTTAATCAGAAGTAAAAAGGTGAAAATAAAAATTGATATTGACCCGGTTAATATGTTGTAATAAATTATATCAAAATAGATTTTCAGTCAAAATGAATATGCAGATTCGGGGATGCGCCCTTATGAGATTATGAGATTTTATTATTGAATAACGGAATAGTAAGGTGTATAATTAGAAGAAAATACAGTTCATAAGTAATAATAGGAACAAATGATGAAGAGAAATAGAAAAATAACCACAATAACTTATAATAGTCTACTTGATAGTATCGCGGAAATTCTTAATCAGTCAAGGACTAAAATAATAAGAGAGATAAACAAAACTCAGGTCATAGCTTATTGGGCGATTGGTCGAGAAATTGTAGAATTCGAGCAGAAAGGCAAGGCTCGGGCAAAATATGGGGAGGTATTGATAGGTAGGTTGTCCAAAGATATGATTACGAGATTTGGAAGAGGCTTTTCTCCTACTAATTTAAAGATGATGAGGCTCTTCTATCAAACATTTCCAATTCGTCAGACATTGTCTGACGAATCTATCAGAAGACGAAAATCCCAGACAAGGTCTGGTAAATATCGAATAAGTCAGACAGTGTCTGACCGATTTGAACCAATGCTATCCTGGTCACATTACTGCGAGTTATTGAAGGTAGAAGAAAAACTTCCCCGCTCTTTTTACGAAAAAGAAGCAATTCACAATAAATGGTCGGTAAGAGAATTAAAAAGGCAGATAAATTCAATGCTTTTTGAACGATTGGCTTTAAGTAAAAATACCAAAGCTGTAATGAAAATGGCATCAAGGGGACAAGTATTAGAAAAACCAGAGGATGCAATCAAGGATCCTTACATCCTTGAATTTCTTAACCTTAAAGAGGAAACAGTTTATACAGAGAGTCAACTGGAACAGGCAATTATTGATAAATTACAATACTTCCTTTTAGAAATGGGTAAAGGATTTAGCTTTGTATCTCGTCAAAAAAGAATAACCATTGCTAATCGCCACTATTATATTGATATGGTTTTCTATAACCGGATTTTAAAATGTTTTGTCTTGATAGATTTAAAAACAGGTGAACTTAATCATTCCGATATAGGGCAGATGAATTTCTATCTTAATTATTTCAAGGAGAATGAAAAAACAGTGGATGAAAATGATCCCGTTGGTCTTATACTATGTGCTAAAAAAGACAACATCTTTGCTAAATACGTATTAGGTGGATTGAATAATAAAGTTTTTGCATCCAGGTATAAACTGGCTTTACCATCAGAGAAGGAATTGAAAACAAAACTCAAATCATTACCATTACTAAAATCTAAAACCGGAAGAAAAAAATAGTTATAGCAAAGCATATTCTTGGATGGATAAAGTCGAACGAATGGGAACCGGCATTCAACGAATGAGGGATTTAATGAGAGGAGCAGGGCTTTCCTGTCCTAAGATTACAAGTGACCTTTTCTTCACAATTAGTTTTAAGCGGACGCCATATAGTTTACGGGAGAGTGGATTGAAGATGTACCCGAGATTTACCATAGATATTCCCATTTCCGGAATTTTACCCGCCTACCTATTGATTTTATCTTTCAAATTATGTATTATAGATATTAGGGTAACGACTATTTAAAAAACGAGATAATCATTACACATTATACCTTTTTTTATGACCCTTCTCTATGATTAGTGGATAATAATAGTTGGTTTATAGACGATATATTGCATTTGATAAATTGATTTTAAAAGTTAATTAATAATAGTTTCCTTCGACTTCGCTCAGGACATATGTTCTCATTGAAAAGGGAAATAGTAGTAGTTACCCACGAATTACGGTGAAGAGTCTTTTTTATATTTAGTTTAACAAGGTTAGAAAGAACTAAAATTGGTGATATTATGAACATATTATTTATGGGTAGTCCTGATTTTTGTGTGGAGTTTCTGAAAAAGATAAATACCAGGCATGATGTTGTCGGCATAATTACGAAATCGGACAGTGTCAGGAAGGGGAGAAGGCAAAGCCGGAAGAATAACCCGGAATGGTATGCGCTGTCAAATAACATTATTCTTATGCGTCCGGAGAAACTAAATAAACAGTTTGTAACAAGGGTCAGGAATCTGAAACCGGATATTATACTGGTTGTTGCCTATGGGAAGAAACTGCCTCCGGA
>JAUXBS010000178.1 GCA_030619245.1 Clostridia bacterium
GTTAAAGGCAGCCGTGGCCAATGTTCAACTGAAAATCGTTAATGAAATTACGGATAAACGCAACAGGCTCTCCGGAATGTACGATGAAGGATTTTCGGGATTAAAAGAATACGTAAAAATACCTGAGCGGAGAAAGAATGTAAAGCAGGTTTTTCATACATACATTATTCAGGTTGAAAAAAGGGACGAACTGATGAGGTTCTTAAAGAGCAGGGGGATAGAGACAAAAATCCATTACCCGGTACCAATACACCTTATGGAAGCTTCCGGAAAGTATGGTTACAAGAAGGGGGATTTCCCGGCGGCGGAGAAACAGGCGGAAAAAATAATATCCCTGCCGGTTCATGTTTATTTAACCGATGAGCAGGTGTCATGGGTAATTGATTGTATCCATGAGTTTTATAATAGGAATAACAAATAACCCTGATATAGCTGAAAGGAAGTTTTAATGAAGATTGAAGATAAAATATTAAA
The DNA here is from genome assembly GCA_030619245.1 of Clostridia bacterium. Lineage (GTDB taxonomy): Bacteria > UBA6262 > WVXT01 > WVXT01 > JAUXBS01 > JAUXBS01. The sequence goes on from JAUXBS010000178.1 coordinate 475, forward strand.
AAACATGGATGCCCTCCAGTTATGGGTTAAGAAGGTGAAAAAAAACAAAAAGAAAATTGTTTTGTGCCAGGGGCATTTTAATGTCATACATCCGGGACATTTAAGGTTTTTAGAGTTTGCGGGGAAGCAGGGGGCTTATCTCCTGATAGCGATACAGGGCAGGAAACAGCTTGAGCCTAAGGTCAGGGGGAAGTTTTTTAATGAAAAGGAAAGGGCAAGGGGAGTGGCTTCGCTGGAAGGTGTGGATAAGGTAATTGTTTTTAATGAGCTTCCGTTCCAGAAAATTATTGAGAGCGTTAAGCCTGATATATACGTAAGGGGAGAAGAATTTTCCGGGAAGTCAGATATAATCCGTAGTGAAATTAATTTAGTGGAAGGATACGGCGGTAAGGTCATGTTCAGGTCCGGAGAGGTCCGTTACGCGACAACTGATTTTCTTGAATATGATTCCCCTGACATTACGGAGCACCATCATAAGTTATTTCGTGAGGCGCTGAAAAAGCAGAAGATTTCAGTCAAGAAATTAAATGATTATTGTGATAAGTTCAAGAAACTGCATATCCTGGTTATAGGGGATACAATAGTTGACCAGTACATTGCCTGCGATGCCCTGGGGATGAGCGCGGAAGCGCCTGTCCTGGTAGTCCGTGAACTGGAAAGTAAGGAATACGTGGGAGGCGCCGCTGTGGTTTCAAGGCACGTGGCTGCCATGGGAGCAAAGTGTTCATTTATCTCGGTCATCGGAAAGGATGGGCCGGGAGAGCTTGTCAGGAAGGTACTTAAAGACGAAAATATATCCACGAACCTGATAATGGACAGCGATCGCCCGACCACTTTCAAAATCCGGTACATGGTCGGTCCCCAGAAAATATTAAGGGTGACGAGGCTTCAGGACCATTATGTAAGCAAGAAGATTGAAGCCATGGTTATTGAATCCATGGAATCACTGGCAGGCAAGATAGACGGGATTATAGTGAGTGATTTTGTCTACGGTGTTATCAATCCCGGGATACTTAAAAGAATATCAGGGATAGCAAAAAAACACGGGATAAAACTTTTTGGCGATGTTCAAAGCAGCAGCCAGATTGGAAATGTCGTTAAGTTCAATAATTTCGATTTGCTTACTCCAACTGAAAGGGAAGCCCGGATCGCCATGGACGATAAGTACAGCGGGCTGGAATTACTTGGAGCCAATCTTATCAGGAAAACGAATACAGCCAATCTTGTCATAACACTTGCAGACAAGGGCTTCATATCTTTCCAGTACGACCCGGAGGAGGATTATATCAAGTCACAGCATTTTCCCGCGCTGACGGTGAACCCGGTTGACGTGCTTGGGGCGGGAGACGCTTCGCTTTCAGGTTTTTCGCTGGGTCTTTGCGCCGGAGCGGGGCTAATGGGGGCGTCCGCCATAGCCGCGGGAGTAGCGTCAATGGCAGTCAGTAAGGTCGGTAACACGCCTGTGACTTTTAGCGAGGTAAAAAAATGGTTAAAAACGCTGGAAAACGCGGTAAAATAAAAATCAGCGGTAAACTAACGGTCAAACAGCTTGAAAAGAAGGCTGATGATATCAGGAAAAACACGGTGGATATCGTTGTTAAAAACGGCGCGGGCCATATAGCGCCGTCTCTTTCAAGCGTTGATATTCTTACGGTTCTGTACTATAGAATAATGAACGTTAAGCCGGATGCCGAAGAAGAGAAAAGGGACAGGCTTGTATTTTCAAAAGCGCACGGGTGTTACGGGCTGTATTCTATTCTTGCCGATAAGGGGTACTTAAAAGGTAAGGACTGGCAGAGTTTTTACAAGGGCAGTTTTTTATCAGGTTGCGCGGAACGAAGTGTTAAACACGGGATAGAAGCCGGGTGCGGCTCGCTCGGGCATGGATTGCCGATAGCTACCGGAATGGCGTTTGGCGCAAAACTGCGGAACAGAAAGTACAGGGTCTACTGCATAGTGGGCGACGGTGAAATGCAGGAGGGTTCAAACTGGGAGGCAATACAGTTCGCGGTAAAACACAACCTATCCAATTTGACCATTATAGTTGACCATAACAGATTGCAGGCAATGGATTTTCTGGAAGAAATACTGACCCCAAAGGGAAGGAAGGATGATTTGCAAAAGAAAATGCGGGGGTTCGGAGCGGAAGTCAAAACCTGCAACGGTCACAATATAAAAGACATGGTTGATAATATTGAAGGCTGGTCAAGAACAAAAAAGAGAGGCCGCCCGCCCCGGGCATTGATTGCGAATACGATTAAGGGATACGGGCTAAAATGCATGGAGAATATACCGAAGTTCCATTTTCGGATTCCTACCGATAAAGAACTGGAAACAGGTAAACGATATGAGTAAGAAAACGGAAAATTATAGAAGAGATATTGTGAACAGTATCATACCGTATGCGAGGAAGGATAAAAAAATTATCCTGCTCGTCTGCGACATGGGGTTTGGTGTTGCCGACAGGTTCAAGAAAGAATTCCCGGACAGGATATTCAACATGGGGGTAATGGAGCAGGGAACGGTGGGTATTGCCTCGGGGATGGCTGCGGTAGGGCTGAAGCCTATTGTATATTCAATTGTAAACTTCATTGCCTTCCGCGCTATAGAACAGGTGAGAAATGATGTTATCATGCAAGGGCTCAACGTTAAGTTCATTGTGATCGGGGTAAATGATTATTTTGAATTCCTGGGAGAATCGCATTGCTGCGGGAAAGACGACAAGAAGATAATGAAACTAATAGGCATGAAAGTGTTTGACCCCTATAAAAAGAAAGATGTTAATTTTAATAAAATGGTAAGAGAATGGCTCAATAGCCCGAAGGCGGGTTACATAAGGGTATAATCATGGATATGGATATTATTATTTATTCCCTGCTGTTATTTTTTGCGCTCATGATTATTCATATTGTTTTTTGGAGGATATTAAAACCCAGAAAGCATATAATATCTTTGTTTGTTTTCTTTATCATTGTGCCCGGCATGATTGCGGTGGTTTCTCTTGTGACGGGTATTCCGGAAGGGATAACAAACCAGGGGGGGGTGTTGATATTCTTTTTATATTTTGCGTTTTCCCTGGTGTACATACAAACATATCCTGCGGTTCAGGGAAATTCACCATCTCTTCAAATAGCCTATATGATAGGACATTCGGAAAATGGAATGGACATGAAA
>JAUXBS010000160.1 GCA_030619245.1 Clostridia bacterium
AGGATTGCTTTCCTGGGATGTTGGCTACCGCAAATAATAAATAAACGCAGATTACATCACTTCATGGGAGTTCTGTTTATAATAGGGAAATGATTAATTTTGGAAATATTCCTGTTAAAATGAAATAATTCGGGGTCATTATTCGTATACTATAGTGAAAGGTTAAAATTAAGAAAAGGAGGGAATGAAAGATGAAAAAATTTAGTGTTTGTGTTTTGACCCTGGTGCTTACTTTTTTCGCCTGGGGGATTGTTAGCGCAGAGGAAGCGGGAGAAAGCATTACTCTTGAGGAGTCTTTAAGAGGGCTTGAGTTAGGAGTCAGAGTTGTAAGAAAAGCAGCGATTGAGGAAGGGTATTCCTGGGAAGAGGCCCGCATGGTTGCCATTACAGCCATGGAAGGATTAAAGGAAGGGCTGGAAGGTGAAGAGCTTGCCCTGAAAGTAAGAGAACGCTCCCGGGAAAGAATAAAAGAGGGCGGCACAATGCTTAAAACAAGGAAAAGAAGCCAGATGCGAACCCGTGCGGAGGAAGGTAATATGCCGGATGATGTAAAAAGGTATTTAAACAGGAAGGAAGAGGTGCAAAGAGAAGACGACAAAAGCAGAGGTAAATAAACGGAAAACATATAAGAATATACATAAAATAGAAAATTGTTAACAGGTCTCGGTTTGGTAAAATACGGGGCCTGTTAATGTATTGTTATTACCTGAGTGCTTTTTGTATTAAACTACTGAATAGACATGAGTGATTATACTGATGATTACGATATTATCAAGGAATGCCTTTATGGTGACAAGGAGGTTTTTAGCCAACTTGTTGATAAGTATAAAGACGCGGTTTTTAATTTTATATTCAGAATGACCGGCAATTACCAGGAGGCCGAGGATGTCACAATGGAAGCGTTTATCCAGGCATACAAGAAGTTTAAGGACTTCAAGTTCGGGTATAAATTTAAAAACTGGATATTTACTATAGCCGCCAATATATCACGAGATAAACTAAGAAGAAAAAAAATAGTCCGGATGATTTCGCTTAGCCGTTTTAGCGGAAAGGATGAAGAGGACAAGGTTCACGGTGAAATACCTGATACTGCCAGGGGGCCGGAAGAAATTCTTTCTGACAATGAATCGGCAGCCAGGGTCAGGAAAATAATAAATATCTTGTCCCCAAAATACAAGGAAATATTTTTATTAAGATACATAGAGAATTTTTCATACGAGGAAATATCACGAATAACCGGAATGCCGATGGGGACGGTTGAAAACAGGCTTTTCAGGGCAAAAAATATTCTGTTGAAAAACAGGGCTGTTTTTGAAAAGGAGTGAAAAAATGAATTGCAGGGATAAGAAGATAATAAAATTAATAAACAGGAAAATTGAACGTAAAATAAGCCCCGCTGAGGAGAAACTTTTACAGGAACATCTTCAGGCTTGTCCGGAATGCAGGGCAGGACTTAAATTTCTTGAAAACATAACTGAATCTGTCAGCCGGGAAAAGATAACCGCTCCGGTTGATTTGACCGATAAAGTGATGGAAAAGGTAAAAGGTGCCGGTGTAAAGGGCCTTGCTTCAGAGAAGGTAAAAGGTTTACCCTGGTTAAGGCCTGTCCCGGTAATGGCTTTTAGTATAGTTCTATTATTTATCATTTCAACGGTATCGCTGGTAAGAAAACCGGTTCATATTGTACTGGTGAAGTTCAAAGTGGAAATACCCGATGCCAGGGAGGTTTCCCTGGTTGGGGACTTCAACGACTGGGATGAGAAGGTTACGAGACTAAAGAAAAAAAACGGTGTCTGGACTACAGAACTCAGGCTTAAACCGGAAAGGTACCAGTACATGTTCCTGGTAGACGGGCAAAGATGGATGCCGGACCCGCTGTCAAGTGAATATATTGATGACGGATACGGCAACAAGAATTCAATTATTGATGTAAGAAGGATATAATTTATAACATTATGAAAAGGATGGTTTAAAATGAAGTGTAGGAATTCATGCCGGGTTGTTCTGATAAAAAGGAAACTACTCTTTGTGATAGTACTATTTAGTTTCTGTTTGTTATCCGGAACAAACGTATTAGCGGAACCGGTTCCTCCCGGCGAATTAACGGAATTGGAAAACCTGCTCAGAAACAAAACCGGATTCAGTGATTCCAGGGTTGCTGATTTGTTGGAGTTGATAGAAGATGCTTCGGGTAAAGGCCTGCCGGTTGGTTTGCTTATAAACAAGGTTAAAGAAGGAGTGGTAAAAAAGGCTGGTTACAATGCAATAGCTGATGTTACAAGAAATTATATCGTTAACATATCCAGGGCCCGGAAAATAGTAAACGGGTTTAAGAATATAACTTCAAAGGCAGACAGGGAGTACTATACACGTTATATAGGCGAGCTTTTCAATAGAGGGCTTGCTGTCAAACAATGGGATTACTTCGCCGAAATATCCACGGGAAGGAATCTTGATATAGAGAATATTGCGGGAAATGCAGGTGTGCTGGTTAGCTTGTTAGAAAGAAACATACCGCTGCATTATGCAAGAGATGTTATGGTAAAAGGCATAAAAAGCAATTACAGGCTTAAGGAAATTGAAAGGATAGGGCAGTTGTATATTGACGCTCTTGGAACAAATCTTACTTATGATGAGATACGGGATGTAATAGTTGAAGGCATAAACAGAGGTTCGGGCTTTCATCAGTTAAGCGAAGATGTAAATGAGATGAGCAGGATAGTCGGAAGGGAACGGCGTGGAATTCCACAGGGAAAGCATGCAGAGCAGATAAGGGAGGAAATAAGAGACAGCAAGAAATTCATCGAGAGGATAAAACCGAATGGAGAGAACAAGCGTTAAGATGAGGGGTGGCAAAAGTATATTTTACCTGGCAATAATAACTGTTTTAACTCTTTTTTGTGCAAATGATACCAGCGCGGGCATAACCAACCATTTCTGGGGCGATGCGGGGATTTCCGGCATTAATACCAACAATGTTTACAGGACCGGCAATTCTTACGGGGATATTGGGTTTGACACAGACTTCAATATGGGATTAAGGACGAAGTTCTCCAAATATACTTTCTCACGGGTGTCATACCAGTTCAGGATGAAGGAGTTTTTTACCGAGAACATTGAAAATAACAGTACACATACCGGTGATTTCCTGTTTAAGCAGCGGCTGGGAGAGGCAGGGGTAATAAATATTAATGCAGGGGCTGAATTGATGCGGTTTCCCAACATTACACTTGAAAAATACCAGATTACCCAGAACTCAAACAGGGTTTTCATTTCACCGGAGTTGAAGGTATACCCTACAAACAGTACGAGTATAGGAGTTAGCCTGGACTATGACGGTGTCTCGTTTCCTGATTACGACCTGGATAAAATAAGAATGGGATATTCAGGAAGCATCGGCCAAGAAGTATCTATTTACACTTACATAAAAATTGGAGGGGATTTCGGTAACTCAGATTACAGTGAAAGGTATGTTTATGGTATTTCCGGGATTACAAGGACGGATACCGGAGAATTGAGAGTGGATACAGGCAACTCCTGGTATGTGAGTCTTTCACAGTATATTCCTGTCATAAAAAGTGATTTGCTGGTAACCTACAGAAGAAGCGAATTGGCCTCAAATGGTAATTATTTCGATTTTGGGCCCGAGCAGTGGGAGGATATGGAGGAGGGGAGTATTGCAGGTGATGAAAGATTAGTAAATAATTACTATAGTTATGTAAAGAATATGCTGAATTTAAGCGGAAAGGTAAGTTTAGGTGAAAGTTTTAAAGTAAAGTTTAACCTTCTGTACGGCAGCATGAAATACCAGGGCAGGCTTGCAAAAGACGAAAACGACGAGTTTAAAGACCCGGATGAATTCAGGAGCGACACTCCATTAATCCTTTCAGTTGAACTAATAGAAGATATGACAGAGGAATTTGATATACAATTTGGCAATATTGAAGTAGGTTTGAGATACAATTACGAAAACAACAAATCAAATGACTACCTATATAACTATACCG
>JAUXBS010000076.1 GCA_030619245.1 Clostridia bacterium
ACTGATAGAGAGGAATACCACCATACCGACCAAGAAGAGCCAGGTGTTTTCAACGGCTGCCGATAATCAACCGGCAGTGACCGTTCACGTGCTGCAGGGCGAAAGGCCGATGGCGCATGATAATAAAACGCTGGGGCAGTTTGAACTGGTGGGTATTCCGCCTGCGCCGCGCGGCGTGCCGCAGATAGAAGTGACTTTCAATATAGATGCCAACGGCATAGTGCATGTTTCCGCAAAAGACCTGGGGACCGGCAAGGAACAGGCAATAACAATCAAGTCATCAAGCGGGTTAAACGAGGAAGATATTGATAAACTGGTTAAGGAAGCGGAAGCTCACGCTGAAGAGGATAATAAGAAAAAAGAGGAAATAGGGATAAGGAATGAAACGGATAGTCTCATCTATTCAACGGAGAAGTCCCTGAAGGATTATGGGGAAAAGCTTGATGAAAAGGAAAAGAAAGATATTGATAAGGCCGTCAACGAGGCAAAGGAGGCATTGAAGGGGACTGATACGGAGAAAATAAAGAAGGCAAAGGAAGACCTCATGAAGTCTGCCCATAAACTGGCTGAAATGGTTTACAAGGAAGCGGCAAAGAAACAGCAGGCGGAGCAGGCGCAGGCCGGGCAGGGGGCAAAGCCGGGCGGGGAAAAACAGGCTCCTCCGGGCGGAAACGACAGGAAGAAGGAAGACGTCGTTGATGCTGAGTACAAGGAAGAGGTCAAGGATGACAAGAAAGATGATGACAAAAAGGAGAAAAATTGACGGTTAAGCGCGATTACTATGAAATCCTGGGCGTTAGTAAAAACGCTCCGGCTGAAGAAATTAAAAAGACTTACAGGAAACTGGCTCTTCAATATCATCCTGATAAGGTTCCTGAGGAAAAGAAAAAGGCGGCGGAAGAGAAGTTTAAGGAGATATCGGAGGCATACGCTGTTTTATCGGACAGCAAGAAAAAGTCGCAGTATGACCAGTTCGGGCATGCCGGTATAGACGGCAATTACAGTTCCGAGGATATCTTCAGGGGCGCTGATTTTTCGGGGTTTGAGGACTTATTCAGGGGTTCCGGGGTAGGAGGAAATGTATTTGAGGGTATCTTTGGTGATTTATTCGGCGGGGGCTCCGGGAGGAGGCAAAGGGCCTCAAAGGGCGTTGACCTGGAATACATGATGGAACTCCCCCTTAATGAGGCGTACTCGGGGACTGAGAAGTCAATAGAGATTTATCATACAATAACGTGCCGGAAGTGCAGCGGTTCAGGTGATGAGCCGGGGAGCAGCAGGAAGGCCTGCCCTCAGTGTGGCGGCACGGGAAAACTGGGATACAGCAGGGGGTTCTTTAGTTTTACCCAGGGCTGCGGGAAGTGCGGCGGTACGGGTACGATAACGACAAATCCCTGCGGAAAGTGCGGCGGGAGGGGGAAAGTAAAAGAGAGTTCAAGAATATCCATTAAAATACCCGCGGGAGTTGATACGGGTACGAGTATAAGGGTAAGGGGAAAGGGTGAAGCAGGGGAACTGGGCGGCCCCGGCGGGGACCTTTATATAGTGATAAAATTAAAGCCGCATGATGTTTTTACGCGGAGGAATGACGATTTATACCTTGAAGCCCCGATAAGCTTTACAACCGCGGCGCTGGGAGGCGATATAGAAGTTCCCACGATAAACGGCAGGGTAAGCATGAAGATTCCCGCAGGGACCCAGACCGACAGGGTATTCAGGCTTTCAGGCAAAGGCATGCCTTCCCTCCATCACCGTGGAAAGGGAGACCAGTTTGTAAAAGTCATTGTGAGTGTCCCGGTTAAACTTAACTCTGAACAGAGGAAGCTGCTTGAGGAGTTTGAAAAGACCGGGGGCGGAAACGGTAAAAATATATTTAAAAAGATATTCGGAAGATAATAACATGCCGCGCTTTTACGTATTACCGGAAAATATAAGGAAAGATAACATAATAATAACAGGCAGGGAAGTGCATCATATACTTGATGTGCTCCAGAAGAAGGTTGGGGATGAGTTAACGCTGTTTGACGGTAAGGGGAATGAGTATAAGTCTGAGATTTCCGGAATAGAGAAAACCGGCAGGGAACGCGTTATTACCGCTAAAATAGTAAAAACGGAAAAAACTCTTTCAGAGCCGGGCGTAAAACTGACTATTTACCAGTCAATTCCAAAAGGCAGGAAGATGGACTACATAATACAGAAGTGTACGGAACTTGGAGTTGTGAGGCTGGTGCCGGTGCTAAGCGAAAGGACTGTAGTTAAATTAGAGGGCTGGAAAAAAGAGTCAAAAATCAGGCGCTGGCGGGAAATTTCAAAAAATGCGGCGCAGCAGTCGGGCCGGGGCCTGGTGCCGGAGGTCGGCGGTATTACTGATTTTTCGGAAGCAATCAGGAATTGCAGGCGGGATGATTCATGTAAACTGATTTTATGGGAGTCGGAAAGGTCCAGGCACCTGAAGGCTTTCCTGGGGGAAAACTGTAAAAACAAGAAATCCATAGCGGTATTTATAGGCCCGGAGGGTGGTTTTTCTCATGAAGAAGTGGCGGAAGCTGAGGCCGGAGGGTTTAACAGCGTGACGCTTGGGCCGAGGGTTCTCAGGACAGAAACCGCAGGTTTGATTACTGCCGCATTAATATTTTATGAAAAGGACGAACTGGGATAATCATGGTAAAAGTGGGTTTGCTGACTTTAGGCTGTAAGGTTAACCAGAGCGAAACTAATGCATTAGAAGAGCAGTTGGGAAACTGTGGTTTTGATATAATATCTTTCAGGAAACATGCGGATGTATATGTTATTAATACCTGCAGTGTAACCTCGAGGTCTGACCGGAAGTCAAGAGAGTACATACGTTCCGCCCTGAGAAGGAACGGTAATGCGGAAATAATAGTTACCGGCTGCTATTCCCAGAGGGAGGCGGCTGAGGTAAGGTCTATTCCGGGTAATATAAAGGTGTTTTCAAATACTGACAAGAAGAATATAGCGGAGTACTTAATAAAAGAATATACAGGGAAGAAGGAAACAAATAAGAACAGCCTGCCGTTTAAGAATGGCCGCACCAGGGCATTCTTAAAAATACAGGATGGGTGCAGGAGGTTCTGCAGGTACTGTATAATACCGTATGCGCGAAATGAACTTTATTCCAGCCCGGTGACGGAGGTTGTAGGGAAAGCGCGGCAGCTGGTCGCAGGCGGCTTCAGGGAAGTGGTTTTGTGCGGGATTAACTTCGGCTACTATGATAATTTACCGGGTTTACTGGAAGAACTGTGTTTGATTAAAAACCTGGACCGGCTGAGGATAAGTTCAATAGAGCCGGTTGATGTGAGCGGCAGGTTAATTCAGTTAATTAAGAATCTGCCTGTAATATGCCCTCACCTTCATATTCCCCTGCAGAGCGGTTCGGACAGGGTTCTGGAGCTGATGGGCCGGGGCTATACATCCGGGGAATACGGGCAACTGATTGACAGCTTAAGGACGGAGATTCCCGGGATGGGGATTACAACCGATGTTATTGTTGGGTTCCCGGGGGAGACGGAAGAAGATTTCAGGAGAACATGTGATTTTGTAAGAAAAACAGGTTTTTCAAAGATTCATGTTTTCAGGTATTCTCCCAGGCCCGGGACGGAAGCGGCAAAGATGAAAGAGAAGGTGCCGGAGGCAGTGAAGAAGGAAAGGAGCAGGGAGCTTCTTGACCTGGAGGCGCAGGAAAGAACGAGGTTCTGGAAGGGGTACATGAAAAAGACCCTTGATGTATTGCTGGAAAAAGAGACGAGTATTCCAGGGCTTGGCGCGCATTTCACGGGTTTTTCGGATAATTACATAAAAGTGGCAGCCAGGGGGAAAGCCGCGGTAAACAGTATAGTTCCGGTAAGGATAGAATCAATGGGAGAGAACCAGGTAGTCGGGGAGATACTAAATTGATAGAACTGGTCAGGAATTTTTCAATAATAGCGCATATAGACCACGGTAAATCAACCCTGGCCGACAGGATTCTGGAAAAGACCCATACTGTTACAAAAAGAGAAATGCGGGACCAGGTTCTTGATGACATGGAACTTGAAAGGGAAAGAGGGATAACTATTAAGGCAAAGTCAATAAGGTTAAACTATGTTGCGGAAGACAAGAAAACATACCGGTTCAATCTCATAGACACGCCCGGGCATGTTGATTTCAGTTATGAAGTATCACGGAGCCTGTCTGCCTGTGAGGGCTGCCTGCTTGTCGTGGACGCTTCACAGGGCGTTGAAGCGCAGACTGTATCAAACATTTACCTTGCGCAGGAAAACAATCTGCATATAATACCAATCGTAAACAAAATTGATATACAAAACGCAAAAGTTGAAGAAGTAAAAGAAGAGATATGGGATTTACTGAAAGATTATAAATATGTATCTGAAGATATGAAAATGCTTGAAATCAGCGCGAAGAAGGATATAGGCATAGACGGAGTGATTGAGGAAATAGTCAGGCAGATTCCACTGCCTAAAGGTTCGAAAGAAGCTCCTCTTTACGGCCTTATTTTTGACTCTGTTTACGACCCGTACAGGGGCGCTGTTATTTACGTGAGGCTTTATGACGGGAGTGTATCAAAAGGGATGAACATTGAGATGGTTTCAACCGGAAGAAAGTATGAGGTTTTGGAAACCGGATATTTTCACTTGAAAATGATGCCCGAAAAATCACTGGAAGCGGGGAACGTCGGTTACATCGTAGCGAATATAAAGGATATTCATGACGTCAAAATAGGGGATACCATAATTGATGTAAAGAGTCCGTCAAAGAAAGTATTCGCGGGTTTCCGCGAAATCAAGCCGTTTGTCTTCTGCAGCCTGTATACGGAAGATAACACGAATTTTGAACAGTTGAGGAAGGCGCTGGAAAGACTCAGGTTGAACGATAATTCTTTTGAGTATAAACCGGAGAATTCAACCGTTCTTGGTTTTGGATTTCACTGCGGGTTCCTGGGTATTCTTCATATGGATATCATAACCGAGAGGATAAGGAGGGAGTTTGGGGTAAGACTGCTTATAACTGTCCCAACCGTGAAATACAGTATTACGCTGAGTGATAATAATGGGGACATAACAGTGGACAACCCTTCGGAATTTCCCGAAAGGGGTTCAATAGAAGAGGTGAGGGAGCCTTACGTTAAGGCGACTATTCTGGTGCCAAGCGATTATATCGGCAATGTAATGAAGTTAATGGAAACCAGGAGGGCAAAATATGAAGAGATGAAGTACCTTAACCCGACGCGCGTGATGTTTTCCTATGAACTGCCGCTTTCCGAGATAGTAACGGATTTTTATGACAGGCTGAAATCTGTTACTCAGGGATACGCGTCTTTTGATTATAAGCATACAGGATACAAACCGGGTGATATAGTGAAACTGGAGATACTTATAAACCATGAAATAATAGAAGAACTTTCATTTCTGATGAATAAAGAACAGGCTGAAATGAAAGCGCAAAAGTTGGTTGAAAAACTCAAAGAAACGCTTCCAAGGCAGAATATATCCGTGCCTATTCAGGCAAGGCTGGATTGCAGGATTATTGCGAGAGCCGACTTAAAGGCATTCAGGAAGGACGTTATAGCGGGCCTGTACGGGGGGGATGTGACGAGGAAGAACAAGCTGCTTGATAAACAGAAGAAAGGCAAGAAGAAGATGTCCGGGTACAGCAAGATAAATATACCGCAGGAGGCCTTCTTCTCAATACTAAAACTTGAAGATTAGAAAGGAATGTTAAAATGGAATTAAAAATATTATACCTGGCCCTGTTTTTCTTATTGTGGACGGCGCTTATCCGTTACGTGCCGCGCAAAATAATGTGGTGGCCGTCAGTTTTCGTGTTTCCCGTGGGAGTGGTGGCGGCTATTGTTTACGTTATAACCGCAAAAAAATCTTTTTTACTTATAATCGCGCTGGTTGGGGGGTTGTACTGGTATTATAAATGGGTAAGAAAGAAGAAAGAGGAAGAGGTTTTTGTTGACATCGTTGACTGGGTAAAAACAATTGATATTGCGGTAATACTGGCTCTGTTAATAATGACTTTTATAGTACAGGCGTTCAAAATACCCTCGGGTTCAATGAGGAACACCTTTCTTGAAGGGGACCACCTTTTTGTGGGCAAGTTCATTTACGGCGTGAAAATACCGTTCATAAACAAGATTATACTGCCAATCAGCAAGCCGGGGCGAAGGGATATAGTCGTTTTCAGGTTCCCTCTGGATAAGAGCAAGGATTACATTAAAAGGTGTATAGGGCTTCCCGGGGATTTGATTGAAATGAAGAAAAAGAAACTGTACGTTAATGGTGA